>NZ_JBHXML010000039.1:0-41532 GCF_042720345.1 Kitasatospora sp. NPDC058478
CCCCCAGGCATCCCGCCTGGACGCACGCCCGAATCGCCCAAGTACGTCCAGTACGAGGACGACTCGGGCGCACGCCCAGCCGGGCGCGTCATGGGGGTACCTCCCGGCCGAAGGCTGGGGGAGCCGCGGGCTGATCCGCCAAGATCGACCGGACAGGACCTAGTACTCCAGCAGGACTTCGACGTTTTGCCTGTTCAGAGGGCTGCGCGGTGGGGTGTAGCGGGCTGATGCTCGATCAGGGGCGGTCTTCATTGGGCCGCCCCTCGATCGTGTGCAGCCGGCGTTGGTAGTGACAGCGCCGGGCGACGGCCTGGCGTTGTCACCGCCAGGTGGACCACTTCAAGGCGTGAGCGAGGGGCGGGCAGTGTGGTGGACGCGGGCCGCGGGGACAGCCAGTTGCCAGGAGCCGCCGGATCTCTGCCACGGTGAGGTCGACCAGGGCGCGGGAACCGTTTCTGCAGCCCCCTTTGCAGCAGCCGCCGCGGCCATCGCGGCCATCGCGGCCAGGAAGGCGTGGGCGAGCATGGCCAGGGTGACGTGTCGCATCCAGCAGGGGTAGCGGCGGACCTCGTACTGGTCCAGGCCGCACTCGTTCTTCGCGGCCTGGAAGCACTCCTCGATCGCCCGGCGCATCCCGGCGATCCGCACCAACTGCTCCACGGTCGTGTCGAGTTGTGCGTAGGCGAGGTAGTAGGCGATCTCGTCGGGCCTGTTCAGGCTGCGGCGGGCCAGCGCCCACCGCTGGCGGACCGGGGTCTCATCCTGGTAGTCGAACTCGGTCACGGCGGGTGGCCGGATGGCCGCCCAGTCGTAGATGCGCGGTCCCTTTGGCACCGTCGCCGCACGAGATCCGCTCCCAGGCCTGGGCCGGGGCCTGGGCAAACAGCCAGTCGATGCGTGGACAGCCCACGCTGAACTGGGACTTGGGCACCGCCAGGACGTAGCCGACGCCGGACTGTTCCAGCAGGCGACAAAAGCGCCCCTCCTGGCCGTAGGCCGAGTCCGCGGTGACCCAGGCGATCGGCAGGTCGGAGGCCGGCGCCCGCAGCACCAGGGCCTTGGCGAGGCCGCCCTTGGTGCGGAACTCCCGCTCGTCGGGGATCCTCGCTGCGCGGCAGCGGTCCCGGTCCTCGGTCCAGGATTTGGGCAGGTAGAGCTCGCGGTCGACCAGGGCGCGGCCACGGGTGGAGGCGTAGGCGGCGAAGACCCCGATCCGGCAGTTCCCGGTTCGGCCGGCGGTGCCGGAGTATCGGCGCTGCACACCGGCAGAGGTGGTGCCCTTCTTGACGAAGCCGGTGTCGTCGATGAACAGGACTCCGTCGTCGGCTCCGAGGCGTTCGGCGACGTAGTGCTGGAGCTCGTCGCGGATCTCGCCCGCGTCCCAGCGGGAACCGGCGAGCAGGTGCTGCAGGCCGTCGGGTGTGGCGTGACCTGCGTATTCGGCCAGCTGCCAGCCGTTCTTGTGGCCGACTGGGCCGAGCAGGCCGCGGACGCGCGCATCCGGCGGCGCGGCTCCACGCGGCTGAAGCGGTGGCCGATACGGAGGAAGAGGTCTTCGAGTTCGTTGTCCCAGGTCTCGGCTGCAGGCTCGTTGATCACGACGAGAGGCTGCCCCGGCGCTGTCACTACCAACGCCGGCTGCACACGATCGAGGGGCGGTCCGATGAAGACCGCCCCTGATCGGGCACCAGCCCGCTACACTCCACCGCGCAGCCCTCTGAACAGGCAAAACGTCGAAATCCTGCTGGAGTACTAGGGCCGGACGATCCGCAGGACGGCGGTGCTCCCGGTGTAGCCGCCCACGTAGAAGGTGTGGCCGTCGGGCCCCAGGGCGAGACCGCTGATGACCCCGTCGGTCAGGCCGATCAGCGACTCCTGCGGGACGGCGGCGCCCGTGGCGGCGTCGAGGGCGAGCACCGAGCCCCTGATGGTGGACGTGCCGGTGGTGACGTAGAAGCGGGTGCTGTCCGCGCCGGCACGCGGGAAGTGCAGGTTGGCGTACCCGTTGGTCAGTGCGAGGTGTGCGGCGACGGTGTCGGTGGCGGTGTCGACGACGTCGGCCGCGCCGCTGCCCGAGGCGTTCACGGCGAGCAGGCGGCCGCCGTCGGGGGTGAGCGCCAACTCGTGCCCGTACACCGTGGCGGTGGCGGGGATCCTGCCGACGACGGACGGCACGGCGCCGCTGGTGTCCAGGTGCACCACGCCCACGTTGGCGCCGACGTAGACGTCGCGGCCGTCCGCTCCGACCGCCAGCCCGTTCACGTTCATCGCCGGGACCGGCACCGCGTCGGTGAACGCCAGCCGCGCGGTGTCGAACCTCAGGACCCGTCCGTCGCCCCTCGACCGGATCCCCGACGACCCGTCCTGGGTGACGTAGAGCGTCGCCCCGTCCGGGCTGAGCGCCAGCTCGTTGAGCTTCCCCTCGGTCCAGCGCTCCGGGCGCGGCTGGTCCGGCACGGGGAGCGAGGCGAGCACGGTCAGCGAAGCGGTGTCCCACACGGTCACGACGTCGAGGTTCAGGACGTAGAGCCGCGAGCCGTCCGGGCTGAGCGCCGTGATCGAGGACCAGTTGTGGTTGCCGGTGCTGTCCTGGCCGGTGACCTGGCCGGTCTGGGTGTCGACCGCCCTCACCGCGATCCTGTTGTTCGCGTCGGCCACCGTGACGTACACCGTGGTGCCGTCCGGGCTGACCACCGGCACCACGTCGCCGCGGCCCACCGCGACGGTGGCCTCGACGCCGGGGACCGGGGTGGTGGCCGCGGCGGGCCCGCCCGCCAGTGCGAGCAGTGCCGCCGTGGTGGCCACCGCCGTCGTCCAGCGGGCCGTCCTCGCAAGAGCTCTCATTGATCGCTTCCCCTCCCTGCGCCGCCCTCGCGGCGCCCCTGGGAAGGCTAGCCGCCGGTGAGGGGGGCGTGAGGACAATAGGAGAAATGTGCAAGGGATGTGATGATTCATCAGATCTGTGTTCGAGGTGGTCTGGGTCGCCCCGTACGCCCCCTGCACGGGCCCGCCCGCACGCCCGCCGTCGCCCCGGCCCGTACACCGACGTACCCGCCCGCGCTTCCCGGATCCGCTCCACCCACCACCGCCGGCTGACGTCCCGACACCACCGCGCGGCTAGTACTCCAGCAGGGCTTCGACGTTTTGCCTACCGGAGTACTGACGGCTCGCCGGTCAGGGCACCGGGACGCGGTACGGCTCCGGGGCCGGCTCGGCCCGGTGGTGGCGGGCCGGGCGGAGCGGCCACCAGAGGGCGCGGCCGAGCAGGGCGGCGACGGCGGGCACCAGGACCAGGGACAGGACGACGGCGGAGAGCAGGATGCCGAGCGTCAGCGCGAAGGCGACCTGTTCGCTGCCCGGGGTGGCGGCGAGGGTCGCGAAGGAACCGGCCAGGACCAGGCCGGCCGTGGCGATGGCGGGCGTGGTGTGCCGTACGGCGCGGGCGACGGCGGCGCGGGGCGGGCCGGGGCGCTGCATCTCCTCGCGGATCCGGTCGGTGATGAGGATGTTGTAGTCGGTGCCCAGCGCCACGACGAACAGGAACAGCACCAGCGGGAGGGTGAAGCTGACGCCCGGTTCGCCCAGCCCGTGCTGGAACAGCAGGGTCGCGGCGCCGAGGGTGGCGGCGAAGCCGAGCCCGACCGAGAGCATCAGGACCAGCGGGGCGAGCAGGCTGCGCAGGAGCAGCAGCAGGATCAGGGCGATCAGGGCGGCCGCGACCGGGAAGACGATCGCCAGGTCGTGGTCGACGGCGGTGGAGATGTCGGCGAAGATCGCCGCCGTGCCGCCCACGTGGACGCTGGTCCCGGCGGGTGTGTGGGCGGCGACCGCGGCGCGGACCGGGCCGGAGGCCAGGTCGCGGGCGCGCCGGCTCTGCGGGTCTGCGGTCAGGTAGAGGTCGATCCGGGCGGCGCGCCGGTCCCCGTTGAGGACGGTGCCGCCCGTCTTGCCGACTCCCTCGACCTGGGTGAGGGCGTGGGAGAGGCCGTCGAGCCGGCCGGGGGTGAGGGTGGTGCCGTCCGTGGTGACGACGTAGACGCTCGTCGGGTCGGAGACGCCGGCCGGCAGGGTGCGGGAGATCTCGGCGGCGGTGGCGGCGGCCGGGGTCCGGTCGCCGGCGCCGCCGAGGCCGTAGTCCATCCGGATCCCGGTCATCCCGGCGGCCAGCGCGCCGAGCAGGGCGAGGGCGGCGAGCAGCATCGGCAGCGGCCGCCGGGTGACGAGCGTGCCGAAGCGGGCGGCGAAGCCCTCGTCCGGCTGGCGGCGCAGGCTGCGGGAGGGCCAGAACATGCCGCGGCCGCAGGCGGCGAGCAGGGCGGGCATCATGGTGAGGCTGCCCAGCAGCATGACCAGGACGGCGACGGCGATGGCCGGGCCGAGCGAGCGGAACTGGCCGAAGCTGGCCACGCCGAGGGTGGCGAAGGCGGCGACGATGGTCAGCGCGGCCGAGGTGATCGCGGTGCCCACCCGGGCGGTCACCTGGGCGGCGGCTTCGCGGGCGGGCTGCTCGGGCCGGGCCCGCAGGTGCTCGCGGAAGCGGAAGAGCAGGAAGAGCAGGTAGTCGACGCCGATGCCGAGCAGGACCACGGAGACCAGCCCGGGGGTGCCGGCGTCGAGCTTGAGGCCGGTCAGCGTCGCGGCGACGGCCACGGCTCCGCCGGCCGCGCTGCCGATCATGGCGACGGCGAGCAGCGGCAGCAGGGCCGCCGCCACGCTGCGGAACACCAGCACGTTGAGCAGGACGATCAGCCCCATGACGAGCGCACTGCCGACCGTCGCGGCGGTGCGGTGGGAGTCGGCGGTGTCCACGGCGTCGGCCAGTCCCCCGGTGAACCCGGTGCGCATCCCGGCGTCGGCGAACTGGGCCCGGGTGGCGTCCCGGAACGCCCGGTAGACGCCCTGGACGCCCTCGGCCGCGGCGTTGCCGGTCAGTTCGACGGAGAGCAGTTCGAAGCCGCGGTCGGGCGCCACCATGGCCGGGGCGACCCGGGGGGTCTGGGACCGGTCGGGGACGAGGAAGGCCGGCTCGTCGTCCTTCCTGGGCATGACGACCCGGCGCTGGGCGAGCTTCGCCGCCTCGGCCTCGACCCGCTGCTGGTCGGCGGCGGTGAGCACCTGGCCGTCGGTCCTGGCGACCAGCACCGTGACCGTGGTGGCGTCGGGCTTCATCCCGAAGTTCTCCTCGGCGATCCGCAGCGCGGCGGCCGAGTCGTAGCTCTTGGGCAGGAAGTCCCCGGTCTGGGACTGGGTGACGCGGGCGAGCAACATCGGGCTCAGCAGGGCCAGGGAGAGTCCCAGCACCACCCAGAGGGTGATCACCTTCCACGGGTTCCTGGTGGAGTATCCGGTCAGTGCGCGGATCACGATTTCCTCCGGCGGTGGACGCGAGCGTCCGCAAGGTCGGTCTCGGCTCCGGGGATTCCCGGCCGGGTTCCAGACCATCACCCGGGGTGGGCCGCGGACGTCCCTGCGACGGACGATCCGCACCGGGGCCCCTGCTCCTCGGCCGGGCCCGGACCCGGGACCGTGGTCCTGGTCCGGGCCCCGTGATCGGCCGTGGGGACCATGCCGGGGCGGGGTGGGCCGATGCCAGAATGGGGTCATCGGGCCTGTTCAGAGCCTGTTCAGGGCCTGAAACAGGGTCTGATCGGGGCCTGATCGGGCTCATCGGGGCTCGTCAGGGCTCATCGGGGCTCGTGGCTCGGGGCTCGGGGCTCGGGGCTCGGGGCTCGTCAGGGCTCATCGGTGAGGCGCGGCGCGGGCCGGGCACGGAGGGGGAACGGACATGGGCGGTCATCAGCGCCCCGCGATGGACGCGGCACTCGGGGCGGACCCGGCACACCCGGCACACCGGGCGAGCGGGAGCCCGGGGCCCGGCGGGGTGGCGGACGCGCCGCCGGAGACCGACGGCGCGCCGTGGACCCACGCCGACGCGCTGGTGGCCGCCTGCGTCTGCACGCTCGACCTGCTCAACTACCTGCTCTTCAGCGAGATGGACGGGGTACGCCGGGTGACCCCGCCGGGCCTGCTCCTCGTCGCGCTGTCGGCCCTGCCGCTGCTCGTCCGGCGCCGCCACCCGGTGCCGGCGCTCGCCGTGGTCCTGGCCGTCGAGGCCGCGATCGACCTGTCCACACCGGCGAGCACCCACTTCGGCGCCGTCCTGATGGTCGGCCTGTACTCGGTCGCCCGGGCCCGCCCCGCCCCGGTGACGGCGGCCGCCGCGGCGGCGACGACGGTGCTGACCACGCTGAGCCAGAGCCACCTGCGCGTCCCCTCCTGGCAGGCGCTCGCCGGCACCTCCTGCTCCACCCTGCTCGTGGCCGGCGCCGGCCTCGCCGTGGCGCGCTGGCAGCGGGAGGTCGCGGCCAACCGCAAACTGCTGGCCGAACGCGCGGTGGCCGACGAACGCCGCCGCATCGCACGGGAGTTGCACGACATCGTGGCGCACCACATCACCACCATGCAGCTGATGGCCGGCGGCGCCCGGGCCAACCTCGCCCACCCGGAGGTGGTCCGGGACGCCCTGGTCACCCTGGAGTCCTCCGGGCGACTGGCCCTGCGGGAGATGCGCCAGCTCCTGGACGTCCTGCGGGCCGGCGACGAACCGGACACCGCCCCGCCCTCGCCCCAGCCCGGGGCCGAGGACCTCGGCCGGCTGGTGGACGAGTCCCGGGTGGCCGGCCTGCCGACCGACTTCGGCGTCCACGGGCCCCGCCGCCCGCTGCCGCCCACCGTCGGCCTGACCGTGTTCCGGATCGTCCAGGAGGGCCTCACCAACGCCCGCAAGCACGCCGGGCCCGCCCGCGCGACCGTCACCCTGACGTACGGCCCGGACCGAGTCACCGTCGAGGTGCGCGACGACGGGGGCACGGCGGGCACGGGCGGCGCCGCACCGCAGGAGGCGGTGCCGGCCGGCGGCCGGAGCGGGTACGGCCTGATCGGCATGCGCGAGCGCGTCGCCCTGCACGGCGGCACCCTGCGGACCGGACCACGTCCGGAGGGCGGCTTCGCCGTCCTGGCCGACCTGCCACTGGCCCCGGAGGAGACGGCCGACGCGGCCGTCCAGCACGGAACGGCGACGGCCCGGTGAGCGCGCACGGCGACGGCCCGGTGAGGTCGAACGACGACGGCCCGGTGGGCGCGGTGGCACCGGGTATCCGGGTCCTCATCGCGGACGACCAGCCGCTGGTGCGGCGCGGCCTGTCCCTGATCCTCTCCCCCGACCCGTCCTTCGAGGTGGTGGGCGAGGCCGAGAACGGGGAGCAGGCCGTCACCGCCGCCCGCCTGCTGCGCCCCGACGTCGTGGTGATGGACATCCGGATGCCCGTGCTCGACGGGGTCGGCGCGACCCGGGAGCTGGCCCGCACCCTCCCCTCCTGCCGAGTCCTCGCCCTCAGCACCTTCGACATGGACGAGTACGTGGTGGCCGCGCTGCGCGCCGGCGCCCACGGGTTCCTGCCCAAGGACGTCTCGCCGGAGGAACTGGGCGCGGCGATCCGCACCGTCCACGCCGGCGAGGCGGTGGTCGCCCCGCGCCTGCTCACCCGGCTGATCTCCACCTACGTCCGGGCCCCGGTCGGCGCCCCGCCGCCGGTCACCGACACGGGCGGGCTGACGCCCCGGGAGGTCGAGGTGTGGCGGCTGATGGCCACCGGCCTCGACAACACCGAGATCGCCCGGGCCCTGGACATCAGCGTGTCGACGGTGAAGAACTACATCACCAGCATCTTCGGCAAGCTCGACGTCCGGGACCGCGCCCAGGCGGTCATCGCAGCCTACGAGTCCGGCCTGGTCACCGCGCGCACGGGAGGCGGGTAGCGGGGGCTTTCCGTCTGCGGGGGCTTTCTGTCTGCGGGTCCTTGTCGACCGCGAGCTCTACCTGCCCAGGTCCTGGGCCGAGGACCAGGACCGCTGCCGCGCGGCGAAGATCCCCGGCCGACGCCTGGCAGCGGATCCCGTACGGTGCCGGCGCAAAAGGACCGCGTATCCACGACCGGGCGGCCATCCGGCTGCCCGCCGTGGCGGAGTTCGACTACCGGGGCGAGGTCCAGGTCCGCCAGCGGTGGGCACCGGCCCGCCGCAGCCTGAGCAGGCCCAGGGTGGTCATGGCGGTCATGGCGGTCATGGCGGTCACGCGAGCCCATCCGTCCCGAGTGTCTCGCGCGCGATCTCGGCCCGGAAGCCCTCGATCAGGACGCGCAGCCCGTACTCGAAGTCGGCGTCGTGGTCGGTCATGCGCAGCACGTCGGCCGCCTCGCGCAGCAGCGGGAGGTCGTGCAGGGCTTCGTCCGGGAAGGGCGGCCGGGCGCGGTCGGCGGCGTCCTGTCGCCAGGCCTGCTCCTCGGTGACCCAGCCCATGATGTAGCGGTCGATGGTGAGCAGCAGTCGCAGCGCGGTGCGGGGCCGCAGGCCGGCCTGCCGGAGGGCGTCCAGCTGGGCTTCGACGGCGGGCAGTTCGTCCTCGGTGGGCAGCGTTCCGGCGTGCACCCGGGCGCCGTCGCGGTAGGCGAGCAGGGCGTGGCGCTTGGCGCGGGCGTCGGCGGCGAGCCAGTCCGGCCAGTGCTCCGGATCCGGGCTGCGGTCGGCCGGGAGGGCCTCGGCGAGCATCGCCTCGGCCATCAGGTCGAGCAGTTCCCGCTTGTTCTTGAAGTGCCAGTACAACGCGGGCGACTGGACGCCGAGTTCGCGGGCCAGCCGCCGGGTGGTCAGGCCGTCGATGCCTTCCTCGTCGAGTACGCGCAGCGCGGTGCGCACCACCTCGTCGCGTTGCAGTGCCACCGCCGGCCGCCTCTCCGTCATTCGCTTGCCCACTCCACCTTATCGCCGCTAAGTTCCCGAGCTGGAATTTATCAGCGATAAGGAGAGCCGTCATGGTCGACGGCCCGAAGGGACCACCACCCCATGACCTCCGGAACGGACCGCCCCCGGTCCCGACTGCTGCCGAACACCGCGCCCTGGCGGTCCTCCCGCGACTTCCGCCTCACCTGGACGGCCGGCACCGTCACCCTGCTCGGCTCCGTCCTGACCATGACGGCGATCCCGCTCCAGATCGCCGACCTCACCGGTTCACCGCTGGCCGTGGGCGCGGTCGGCGCCGTCGAACTCCTGCCGACCATCGTGTTCGGCCTCTACGGGGGCGTCCTCGCCGACCGTGCCGACCGCCGAACCGTCGCCCTGGTCACCGAACTCGCACTCGCCGCACTGAGCGCCCTGCTGCTCGCCAACGCACTGCTCGGCACCCCCGCGCTCTGGCCGCTGTACGCGGCCGCCGGACTGGCAGCGGCACTGCAGGGCCTCCAGCAGCCCTCGGCGGAGGCGATGATCCCCCGGCTGGTACCGCCCGACCAGCTGGTGGCGGCGGGCAACCTGCTCTCGCTGCGCTGGAGCATCGCCGGGCTGGCCGGCCCGGCCACCGCCGGAGTGCTGATCGCCACGGCCGGCGTCCCGGCCGCCTACCTGGTCGACCTCGGCACCTTCCTGGTCTCGATCGCCCTGCTCACCCGGGTCCGGCCCGTCCCCTCGCAGCGGGACGCCGAGGCACCGCGGCTGCGGGAGTTCGTCGACGGCGCCCGGTACGCGGCCCGCCGCCCCGACCTGCTGGGCACCTACCTGGCGGATCTCGCGGCCACCGTCTGCGCCCTGCCGACCGCGCTGTTCCCGTTTCTCGCCCAGGAGTTGGACGCGGTGTGGGCGCTCGGCCTGCTCTACTCGGCCGCTGCGGCGGGCGGCCTGCTCGCGGCCGCCACCGGCGGCTGGACCGAGCGGGTGCACCGGCACGGCCGACTGGTGCTGCTCTGCGCCGCCCTCGTCGGCGCGGCGACGGCCGCGGCCTCGTTCGCCCCCGGCCTGTGGGCCGTCCTGCTCTGCCTGCTCGTCGCGGGCGGCGCCAACCAGATCGGCGACACCTTCCGCAGCGCGATCTGGAACCAGTCCATTCCGGACGAACTTCGGGGCCGTGCCGCCGGTCTGGAGATGCTGATCGGCTCCGCCGGCCCCGCCCTCGGGGACCTGCGGGCCGGCGGTCTCGCCGCCCGGCAGGGCATCCGCGTCGCGCTGCGCACCGGCGGCCTGCTCTGCCTGGCCGGCACCGCCGCCCTGTCGGCCGCACTGCCCGCGCTCTGGCGCTACGACCAGCGCGACCAGCGCGACCAGCTAAGCCACCCCGACCAGCTAAACCACCTCGACCAGCCCGCCCGACCCGACCGACAACCCACGCCATGACCGCCCACCCCGACAGCGGCGAACCGGGGCGCCGCCCCTCAACCCCGGGCGGGCACCGTGGCGTGCCGGGCGATCAACGCGCCGAGCCGGCCCGGGTCGCCGGTGCCGCGCTTGGGCAGCAGGGTCAGCACGTGCGTCTGCTCGTCCCCGCCCAGCAGGACGAAGAGTTCGGGCGTCTCCAGGTAGTACGGAAGCTCCCGCCAGGCGAGTTCGGTGCTGGACACCGCGTTGGTGACGGTCACCCCGGCCTCGCCGAGGACGATCCGGAACTCGCCCTTGTCCGCCGCCATCCGCCGCACCTGACGCAGTTGCAGCCAGGGCAGTCCGACCACCAGCAGCAGCGCGACCGCGAGCATCACCAGGGCCGGCGGTCCCACCGTCCGGTCGGCGACCGAGGTCAGCACCGCGCCGGCCGCGGCGCAGGAGGCGATCAGGTACCTCGACCGCCGGGCCCGTCGACCCGCCGCCGTGCCCCGGGCCCGGGCCGCGAAGGCCGCCCGGAAGTCCGCGGTCGTCGGCGTGTAGCGGACCTCGACCGACTCCTCCACCTGCTTGCCGCCCTCCGCCCGCGCCCCCTCCGCACCCTCCACCCGCAACCCCTCCGTACCCTCCGCCCGACGCCTCTGCCTCCGGATGCTAGCAAAGGCCGTGTGCACCCGATCCATCACCCTCTCCCTCCCTTCGCGGTGACGCGATTCCGCCGCTCCCGGGCGGGCATCGTTGACCTCCCGCCGCACCCGGCGGTTGGCTCACCACGAGCCGGCCGCCGGGGAGTTCGGCGCGGCCGGCCGTACCCAGGGGAGGGACCAGATGACCCGCACACGTTCCGCACCACACCTGCTGCGCGCGGCCGGCGCGCTGGCGGCGGCCGCGCTGGCCGCCGTCACGGTGGCGACGCCCGCCCAGGCGGACGCGCCGCACGGCCGCACCGAACGGGTGTCCGTTGGGCTCGGCCAGGCGCAGCCCGACGGCGCCTCGTACGCCGCCGGTCTGAGCGCCGACGGCCGCTTCGCCGTCTTCACCTCGAAGGCCGCCAACCTGGTGCCCGGCGACACCAACGGCAAGTCGGACGTCTTCGTCCGGGACCTGTGGACCGGCCGGACCGAGCGGGCCAACACCGGCGCGGACGGCGCCCAGGCGGCCGACGACTCCTTCGACGCCACGATCAGCGGCGACGGCCGCTACGTGGCGTTCAGTTCCTACGCCACCAACCTCGCCCCCGGCGGGAACCTCGGCTTCGAGGACGTCTACGTCCACGACCGCTGGACGGGGACCACCGAGCTGGTGTCCACCGGCCACGACCCGGCCAAGCCGCAGGCCGGCCGGCAGTCCGGCCACCCGTCGATCAGCTGGGACGGCCGGTACGTCGCCTACCAGTCCAACCGCTCCGACCTGGCCCCCGGCACGGTCACCTGGACGGGCGGCAACATCTACGTCACCGACCGCCGGACGGGCGGGACCCGCCTGGTCAGCGTCGGCGCGGACGGCACCGAGGCGAACGCCTCCTCCGCCGAGCCGGTGATCAGCGGGGACGGCGGCTCGGTCGGCTTCATCTCCAAGGCCACCAACATCATCGGCCAGGACAAGCCCGGCGCCCTCGCCGCGAAGGCCGCCGCCGAACTCGACGCCGTCTCCGACGAGGAGTTCGTCCGCGACTCCTTCCGGCACGACGACCAGCCGACGATCCTCAAGCCCCGCTTCTACCCCCTCTACGTCCGCGACCTCCGCGCCGAGCAGAGCGTCCTGGCGAGCACCGACGGGGCGGGCGGCTATCGCGGGGCGGCCTCGCCGGCGCTCAGCCAGGACGGCCGGTACGCCGTCTACTCGGCGCTGCTCCAGGACGGCAACGGCCCCTGGGGGCACCACTTCGAGGTGTACGTCCGCGACTTGGAGGAGGGCACCGAGACCCTGGTCAGCGCCGGGCTCCCGGGGACGAAGACCTCCGGCGACTCCTACCACGCGCAGATCACCGCCGACGCCCGCTGGGTCTACTTCGACTCCGACGCGGCGAACCTGGTGCCCGGGGACACCAACAACGCCGGGGACGTCTTCCGGCGCGACCTGTGGACCGGCCGCACCGAGCGGGTCAGCGTGGCGACGGACGGCTCGCAGACCGCCGGCGCCTCGGAGCGGCCGTTCGTCGACGCCCTCGGCACCACGGTGCTGTTCACCTCCGAGGACGGCACCCTCGTCCCGGGCGACACCAACCAGGCCCCTGACGTCTTCCTCCGCCGACTGCCGCTGCTCTGACCCGGAGCCGGCCGAACCCGGCCCGTCCTGGTCCGTCCGGGCCGGGCCGGGCCGGGCCAGGCCGGACCCGGCCGGGCCGGACCCGGCCGTGCTCAACGCGCCGGCAGCAGGTACCCCAACTGCGATACCGCAGGCCACAGTTCGTCCGCCAGCCGGGCCGCGCCCGCCACCGCGCCGACGAACACCTCGGGCGCGCCCGCCGCGGCCACCAGCCCGCCCTTGGCCACCGTCGCCAGCCCGGCGACCAGCCCCGCCCCGGCCGCCGCCCAGATGCCCAGCGCGAGCAGCGCACCCGCGCCCAGCCCGGCCAGGAACAGCTCGCCCTCACGGGTGAACAGCCGCTGGTCGCGCTGCACCGCGGTGGCCAGCTCGGGGAGCAGCGTCGGCCCCAGCGTGCGGGCGCGCTGGCGGGCGGCGATCAGCCTGAGCATCGCCTCGCGGATCTTGTCGGGCAGTTGCACCGACCGCAGCGGCACCCGGTGGATGTGGTAGAGCACCAGCCCGTCGTAGCCGGGGCGCCCGTTCGCGGGCCGCGGGTGGTCCTTGAACTCCGCCCGGTTGGTGGGCCAGTAGCAGATCCAGTCGACGGAGGTCTCCCCGTTCGCCTCGGTGACGTTGAGCGGCATCGGCAGCACCATCAGCCCCGCGCCGAGCCGCCAGTCGGTGCCCGCGCCGACCACCGTGTCGGGCAGCTGCTTGACGGCGGTCTGCTGCATGACGGCCAGCCGGTTCCCGATCATCCGGCCGCACGGGTCCCGCAACACCGAGATCTTGCCCTGGAGTTCGCGGTAGGTGTCGAGGGCGCCGCCCTCGGTGCCGACCTCCAGGGCTTCCAGCCTCAGCTCCGGCACGTGGTTCTGGATGCCGAGCATGTCCGGTTTGAGCGCCCCGCCGGGGGTGAGCTCGCGGATCGCCTTGACCAGTTTGACCGCCGGGGTGCTCCGGTCCTTGAGCATCCGGGTGATCGCCTCGACCTTCGCCGCCGGGAAGACGTTGCGCAGGTCCTCGGAGAGCACCTGGAGCACCATCCGCAGCACCGGGTCCGGCGGCTGCTGGGTGAGCCTGGCGTAGGGCAGCGCGTCCTGCTGGTCGAGCCTGCCCCGGCCGGGCGTGCCCCACCATTCGCCGATCCGGTCGAGCTGGAAGGTCACCCAGGTCGCGCCGGGGCGGGCCTCGAAGTCCGTCCCGAAGTGGTGGCGGATCCACAGTTCGGCGGCCAGGTACTCGAAGACCGTGGGCGGCTCCGCGCGTGGCGGGCCCAGCAGTTGGCAGGCGTCCTCGTCGCTCAGGAAGCTCACGACATGTCCTTGAGCGGGCTGCTGACGGCGATGTCGGTGCCGGAGGTCGGCGTGTACTCGTTCCACTCGGCGATCAGGGTGCCGTGCCGGCCCGGGCGGCGGACCGGGAACGGTGTCAGGGTGCCGTCGTGGCGGTGGGTGAGGCCGGCCAGCAGCAGGTGCCGCCCGTCGTCCGGGACCCGCACCACCCGGGCGGTCTCCTGGATCCGGCGGTCGTCGTACTCGTCGACGAGCACGACGGCGTCCGCCTCGAAGCCCGCGCTGGACGCCACCGGCACCAGGACGGGCGCTCCCCCGGCGGCCGGTTCGACCGCGGCGGCGCAGGTGGTCACCACCTCGTCCTCCAGCAGCAGCGCGCTGCTGCCGGGGTTGGCCGGCGGGATGCCGGGGTAGTTCCGGTCGTCGTAGGCGGCGATCTCCCGGGCGATGGTGAGGTACGGGTGGTCGGCGGGCAGCGGGGCGCCGTGGAAGCCGCCTTCGGCGAAGCGCACCCAGGCCTCCTCCCAGCCCTTGCGCACGGTGAGCACCACCCGGGCGCTGCCCGCGCGCAGGAAGGCCTGCCGGTTGGCGTCGGGGTGGGTGATCCTGCTGACGAAGCCCCAGGCGGCGGGCGCGTCCCAGAAGTACGAGTAGAGGAAGGTGACGACGTTCTCCCACTCGATGGCCTGGTTGATGAAGGCCACCTCCGCCTCGTGCCCGAGCACGGCCGCCCAGGCCGCGGCGCTCACCCCGATCCCGCCGGTGTCGTCGCCGGGGAAGCCGGCGCCGTGGCGCAGCCGGTCGGGGTCGTTGCCGACGGAGGCCTTGAAGGCGTCGACCACCTCCTGCGGCATCACGTGGTAGTCCACGCCGAGCAGGAAGCGCAGCACGCCCTTCATGACCTCGTCGCTCTCCTCGCGCCGGAGCGTGAGGGTGTCCACGCCGTTCAGCCGGTCCCGCAGGGCGGCGGCGCGGGCGGCGAGGTCCTGCTGTTCGGCGTAGTACTTGGTCTGGGCGGCGTTGAACAGGGCCGACCAGACGCCGTTCTGCCACTGCCGCCGGGCCTCGTCGGTGGGTTCGACGACGGCCGTGAGGCTGAGCCAGGTCTGCCGGTTGTTGACCAGGTGGAAGCTCACCACGGACGGTCCGCCCGCGTGCCGCAGCAGCGCGCCGTCGGCCGGGTCGGCGAGGTCGACCGGGCCGTGGGAGCCGAACGGCTCGTTCCACTCGGGGATGGTGCTGCCGAGCACCTTGAGGTTGTAGTTGTAGTCGCCGGTGCGGCTCTCGGAGGCGAACTGGAACCAGAGGTTCTTGATCCAGTAGCCGTCCGGGACGGTGAGCGGCGGCGCGTCGTAGATGCCGGCGCCGTCGTTGTTCGGCGCGGTGGCGTTGACGTGGACGTCCGGGTGCGGGCCGGGGGCGAGCTGCACCACGGCGCCGTACCGCTCGGCGAGCACCAGGTAGTGCGGCTGGCTCTCGCCGGGGCGGACCTCCTCGGTGATGTCCGAGTGCGGCACGTCGAACTGGAACGGCCCCACCTTCGATTCCAGCGCGGCGAGTTCCGCGTAGGCCTCGCGCAGCGCGCCGGCCGGTTCGGGGATCGCCAGGTCATAGGTGAGGCGCAGCCCGGAGCGGTAGAGCCGGACCCGCCACTTGCGCATCATGCTGAAGTAGTCGATCCGGATCGGGTCGGTGGGGCTGGCGTTCTTCAGTGTGCGGGTGGTGGTCTCCGAGGAGCCGGCGACGGTGGTCGTCGTGATGGTGACCTTGTGCTCCTGCTTGGTGCGGGAGGAGGCCTTCTGGGTGAGCGTGGTCGCGTGCTTGCGGCTGTCGGTGGCGGACTGGGAGTCGGAGTTCTGGCTGGTCATGCCTGAGGTGACGGAGCCGGAGATGAGCGGGATGCCGCCGGAGACGGTGCCGGTGACGTTGAACTGGTTGCTGTGCTGCAACTGGTTGGTGGTGGACTGGGAGAGTTCGGTGTTGTCGGTGACGCCGGTCTCGCTGACGTTCTCCAGCGTGTCGGTGACGATCGAGCTGAACTCCTTGGAGGTGACGGACCACTCCTTCTGGGAGACGGCCGTCTCCTCCAGCGGCGCGAGCGGGATGGTGGCGACGAGTTCGCCCCGCTCGATGCCGGCCGGGGCCATCTCCAGGCGTTCCAGGTTCATCATGCCGATCGGGGTGACGGCCGCGTTGTGGTCGTAGGCGGCGTTCGCGGCGGCGGCCCGGGCGGCCAGCGCCAGGCCCTCCTCGGTGCCCGCGGCCCGGCGCACCCGCTCCAGCGCGTCGCCGAGGGCGCGCAGCGCGGCGCCGTCGACGGCGGCGAGGGCGGCGGCCCGCAGCGTGCGATCGGCCGGGGCGGCGGCGCCGGCGGCGAGCAGTTCCCAGGGCAGGTCCGCCGTCACCTGCTCGCGGACGGCGGCCACTTCGCCGGGGCCCAGGTCGAGTCCGCGCAGGTAGGCGTGCCCGGCGAAGGCCGGGCCGCGCTGCGGGCCGTCCACCCGGAGCGGGACGAGGGTGGCCTTCGGGATGCTGCGGGCCGCGTGGCCGAGCACCGGCGGCTGGCCGTCCGGCCACGGTGGTGTGGGCGGGGTCGGCGGCGTCGGCGGTGCGGGTGTGTCCGGGAAGTGGTCGGGCATGGCGGTCCCCTCCGTCCGTCTGCTGCCCCGAGCCCTACCCGGCGCCGCCCGGGGGACGCGCCGCGCCCGAACGGCTCGCGGCGCACGGCGGGTTGCGAGGAAGTGCGGCAGGGCTGCCGGGCCCGCCCGCACGCCCCTCAGAGCGTGAGCGCCCGCGCCGACGCCCAGAGCATGAGCGCCCGCACGCCCTTCAAAGCGTGAGCGCCCGCGCGCCCCTCAGAGCGTGAACGCCCGCGCGCCCCTCAGAGCGTGAACGCCCGTACGCCCCTCAGAGCGTGAGCGCCCGCGCCGACGCCCGGATCGGCGCCGGGAGTTCGGTGCCGCCGCGCAGATGGCGGTCCACCGCCGCGGCCGCCGCCCGCCCCTCGGCGATCGCCCACACGATCAGTGACTGCCCGCGCCCGGCGTCCCCGGCGACGAAGACGCCCGGCGCGCCGGTGGCGAAGTCGTCGTCCCGGGCCAGGGCGCCGTCCGGGCCGGTGGCGAGGCCGAGTTGGGTGATCAGCCCCTGGTCCGGCTCCGGGCCGCTGAAGCCCAGCGCGAGCAGCACCAGCTCGGCCGGGACGCTCCGCTCGGTGCCGGCCCGGGGGCTGCGGTCGGCCGGTTCGGCCTCGGCGAAGCGGACGGCGGCCAGCCGGCCGTCCGGTCCGGCCTCGAAGCCGAGCGTGGTCGCCGCGAACACCCGGGGCCCGGCCGCCGTGGCCCCCGACTCCTCGTGCGAGGTGGTCTCCCGGTACACCTTCGGGTGGACGGGCCAGGGCTGCCCCGGCGCCCGGCACACCGGCGGGCACGGGTTGATGTCGAGCTGGGTGACGGAGGCCGCGCCCTGGCGCAGCGCCGTCCCCAGGCAGTCGGCTGCGGTGTCCCCGCCGCCGACGATCACCACGTGCCGGCCCTCGGCGGACACCGGCGGGGCCGCGCGGTCGCCCTCGTCGACCCGGTTCGCCCAGGTCAGGTAGTCGATCGCCTGGTGCACGCCGGGCAGGCCGCACCCCGGCACCGCCAGCTCCCGGCAGGCGGTCGCGCCGACCGCCACCACCAGCGCGTCGCACCCGGCCCGCAGTTCCCCGGCCGCGAGGTCCCGGCCGACGGACACCCCGGTGCAGAAGTCCGTGCCCTCGGCCCGCATCTGGTCGAGCCGCCGGTCCAGCCGGTGCTTCTCCAGCCGGAACGGCGGGATCCCGTAGCGCAGCAGCCCGCCTAGGCGGTCGGCCCGCTCGTACACCGTGGTGGCGTACCCGGCCCGGGTCAGCTGTTGTGCGGCGGCCAGGCCGGCCGGGCCCGAGCCGACCACGGCCACCCGCCGCCCGGCGCTCCGCTCGGGCGGCTGCGGCAGGTCCCAGCCCTCTTCCCAGGCCCGGTCGGTGATCGCCAGCTCGACGTTCTTGATCGTCACCGCCGCGCCGTCGATCGCCAGCACGCACGCGCTCTCGCAGGGCGCCGGGCAGAGCCGTCCGGTGAACTCGGGGAAGTTGTTGGTCGCCAGCAGCCGGGCGGCGGCGGCCCGCCAGTCCGCGTCCGCCACCAGCCGGTTCCACTCCGGCACCAGGTTTCCCAGCGGGCAGGCGTGGTGGCAGAACGGCAGCCCGCAGTCCATGCAGCGGCCCGCCTGCCCGCCCACCACCGGCAGCGGCGCCCGCGGCCGGTACACCTCCCGGGAGTCCCCCAGCCGCTGCTGTGCGTCCCGCCGCTCGCGCTCGGCGCGCGGGGTGGTGAGGAAGGCCATCCGGTCTGCCATCGCGGCCTCCGGCGGGGTGTGCCGACAAGGACCCGGTGGCACCCCCGGCGGACACGCCACCGTGTGGCCACCGTACGCCCGTCCCCGGCGCTGCGAAAGCCGCAGCCGGTACGGCCACCGGCCGGGCCCGGACCCGCGGACCCAGGGACCCGACGGAGGCCGTCGCCCGGACCCGCCGGACGCCGCCGCGGGCGCGCCGGGGAGAATCGGGGCCATGACCCACACCGTGCTGATCGCCGAGGACGACCGGGCCATCCGCGACTCCCTCACCCGCGCCCTCCAGCTGGAGGGCTACCGGGTGAGCACCGCCGCGGACGGCGCGCAGACCCTGGCCGCCCTCACGGAGCAGCGCCCGGACCTGCTGGTGCTGGACGTGATGATGCCCGGCCCGGACGGCCTGGAGGTCTGCCGCCGCCTGCGCGCCGACGGCGACCGCACCCCGGTCCTGATGCTCACCGCCCGGGTCGAGGTCCCGGACCGGATCGCCGGGCTCGACGCCGGGGCCGACGACTACCTGGTCAAGCCCTTCGACGTGGACGAGCTGTTCGCCCGCCTGCGCGCCCTGCTGCGCCGCAGCCCGCCCGAACCCGCCGGCGGCGGCGTCCTCGCGGTGGCCGACCTGCGGGTCGAGCCGCACGCCCGGCGGGCCTGGCGGGCCGGGCAGGAGCTGGAGCTCTCCCGGACCGAGTTCGACCTGCTGGAGCTGCTGACCCGGCACGCGGGCTCGGTGCTCGACCAGGCCACGGTGTACGAGCAGATCTGGGGCTACGACTTCGGCCCCGGCTCGAAGAACCTCGCGGTGTTCATCGGCTACCTGCGCCGCAAGCTGGACCGGCCCGGCCTGACACCGCTGATCCACACCATCCGCGGCGTCGGCTACACGCTGCGCGAGTCGTGACCGGCCGTGGCCGGCCGCGGCCGCGGCTGCTGTGGCCGCGCCCGGGGCTGCGCACCACCGTCTCGCTCGCCTTCGCCGCGATGGCCGCCCTGGTCGCGGTGCTGATCGGCGCGCTCGGCTACCGCTCCGCCGCCCGGCTGATCCGGGACGATGAGGCCGCCGACTTCACCGCGGCCGTCCAGGCGGTGCACCAGCAGGTCGGCCGGGAGATGCTGTTCCCCGGTGACTTCAACGGCACGAGCGGCCTGAGCGAGGATCTGCTGCGCCCGATCCGGGTCACCTCGCAGTCCCTCGGCCCCGACGGGGAGGTGCTGCCCGGCACCGCCCGGATCGACCTCCGGCCGACCCCGGAGGACCGCTCCCTCGCCCGCTCCGACGCCCCCGGCCAGGCCTCGTCCGGACTTCGGCCCGTGCACGGCGACACCTACCGGGTGGCCGTGGTCTCGCTCGGCGGCGGCCGCGGCGCGGTCCAGATCGCCCAGCAACTGAGCCCCACCGAGCACCTGCTGGCGACGCTGCGGATCCGTACCGGGGTGTCGGTGGCGGTGGTCGCGGTGCTCGCGGGCGGGGCCGGCTGGCTGCTCGCCCGGCGGATCACCGGCCGACTGGTCCGGCTCACCGACGCGGCCGAACTGGTTGCCGCCAGCGGACGGTTGGACGTTCCGGTGCCGGCCGCCGGGACGGACGAGGTCGGCCGGCTCGGCCGAGCCTTCGACCGGATGCTGGGCCGGCTCGCCACGGCGAAGGAGAACCAGCGCCGGCTCGTCCAGGACGCCGGGCACGAGCTGCGCACCCCGCTGACCAGCCTGCGCACCAACCTCTCGGTCCTGCCCAGCCTGGACCGCCTGCCGCCCGCCGAACAGGCCGCACTGATGGCCGATCTGGCCGAGGAGGCACGGGAGTTGACGCTGCTGGTGGAGGAGCTGGTGGCGCTCGCCGCGGACCGGAAGGCCGACGAGGAACCGACCGAGCTGGTGCTGGCCGAGCTGGTGCGCGAGGCCGCCGCACAGGCCCGGCGGCGCAGCGGCCGGGAGATCACCGTGGACGCCGACGACACGGTGGTCACGGCCCGCCCGGACGCGCTGTCCCGGGCGGTGGGCAACCTGCTGGACAACGCCGCCAAGTTCGACCCGGCCGGGACGGCCCCGATCGAGGTGGTGGTGCGCGGCCGCCGGGTCGAGGTGCGCGACGGCGGGCCGGGGATCGACGAGGCCGACCTCTCCCGGGTCTTCGACCGCTTCTACCGGGCCACCGCCGCGCGCAGCCTGCCCGGTTCGGGGCTGGGCCTGGCCATCGTGCACGAGGTGGCCGGCTCGCACGGCGGCGAGGCCTTCGCCGCCAACCGGGACGGCGGCGGCGCCGTGATCGGCTTCACCCTCGGCCCGTAGGGCGTGTCCTCGACCTCCCGTCCGCGCAACACCCCCGTCCGCGCAACGCCGCCGGGCCCCGGGCGTGCGGCAGCGCCCGGGGCCCGGCGTCACGTCGGCCGCCGTGAGACCGCCGTCAAACCGTCGTCAGAGCGCCGCGAGCAGCCCGCGTCCGAGCCAGTCGGCGTTGTCCTTCACGCCCGGCAGGACGAAGAAGTACCCGCCGCCGGTCGGCGAGATGTAGTCGACCAGCGGCTCGTCGATGAGCCGGGTCTGGGTGGCCTCGAACTGCCGCACCACGTCCTGCTGGTAGCAGCAGAACACCAGGCCCATGTCCAGGTTGCCGGCCTTGTCGACGCCCCGGTCGTAGTTGAAGCCGCGGCGCAGGATGCGCGAGGTGTCGGTGTCGGCGGTGCGCGGGTTGGCGAGCCGGATGTGCGCCTTGAGCGGGATCGCCTTGCCCTCCGGGTCCTTGCCGTAGTCCGGCGTGTCGGTCTCCTGGCGGCCGTCCAGCGGCGCGCCGGTGTCGCGGCGGCGGCCGAACATCTTCTCCTGCTCGGCGAGGGTGACGCGGTCCCAGAATTCGATCAGCATCCGGATGATCCGGATGACCTGGTAGCTGCCGCCGGTCGCCCAGGCGGGCTCGCCCAGTCCGTCGGTGACCCAGATCAGCCGGTCCATCTCGCGGGCGGAGGTGGTGTCGGGGTTGACTATGCCGTCCTTGAAGCCGAGCAGGTTGCGCTGGGCGCCGTCCGGGCGGGACTCGTTCTGGAAGCCGTCGATCCGCCAGAGGATCTGCATCGCGCCGCGGGTGTGCCGGGTGATGTCGCGCAGCGCGTGCAGCACGGTGTCCTGGCGGTCGGCGCAGATCTGCAGCGAGAGGTCGCCGTGGAGTTCGGCGGCCTGCAGATTGTCGTTGGGGAAGGTCTTCATCGGGGCCAGCTTGGTCGGCTTGGCCTTGGCCAGCCCGTACCGGTCGTCGAACAGCGAGGCGCCGACGCCGACCGTGACGGTCAGGTTGTCGGTGGGCACGGTGGGGCCGAGGATGCCGCTGTCGGCGGGCGGCGCGCCGACGCCGAGGTCGGGCGGGGTGCCGCCGGCGGTGAGGAAGCGGATCCGCTCGGTCAGGGTCTTGAGGAGGTCCTCCAGGCCCTTGCGGTCCTGGGCTATCACCTGGCAGGACACGAAGGCCGCGTAGCCGGGGGCCGGGGTGGTGACGCCGGCCTGGTGGTCGCCGTGGAACGGCACGGCCCCGCTCTTCGCCTGGCGGCTGTCCCCGGCGGAGGCCGGGCCGGCGGCCAGGGTGAACGCCCCGCCCGCCAGGACGGCCGCCCCGGCGCCGGCGCCGAGGGCGGTCCGGACGAAGCTTCGGCGGGCCGGGCCGGCCGGGCAGCCGCCCTCGGCGACGGCCGGGGCGGGCGCGGCGGCGTGCGGGAACGGGCAGGAGCCTCCGGTGGCAGCGGTGTGGTCGGTCATCAGGCGGCCTTCCGGATCTCGAGCAGGGCGGGGATGGGGGCGAGGTCTTCGAGCAGCTCGCCGGTGGCGCCGTTGAGCTGGCGGCGGGCGTCGGCGGGGAGCTGCTCCAGCGCGGTCCAGCCCTCGGGCTCGTGGGCGGCGGCGACCAGGTCGCCGACCCGCTTCATCCCCGCGTCGACGCGGGTGAGCAGCTGCGGGTCGCGCTCGTCGAGCAGCGGCTGCAGGACGGTCAGCAGTTCCCGGGTGCCGGCCAGGTTGGCCTGGGTGGTGGCCAGGTTGGTGCCGCTGCCCTGGTCGGTGTCGCCGGTGAGCTCGAACTGGAGGGTGTTCTCCAGGATCTCGTGGGCGCGCAGCGGAAGGTCTCCGGGGTCGAAGTCCTGGCCGGGGAAGTCCTGCCCGAGCTTGGCGACATCGGCGGCCAGCTGGTCGGCGACGGGCGTCAGGTCGGCGGCGGACTGGCCGTGCCAGAGGCCGTACTCCAGGCGCAGGAAGCCGGTGAAGTCCTTGTCCTGGGCCTTGTCGGCAAGCCCGTCGGGCCGGCCGTCGATCTTGCCGTCGAGGTCGGCGAAGGTGCCGTAGGCGGCGCCGAGCGAGGCGTACTGGAGGTGGGCGGTGAGCCAGTCGGCCTTGGCGGTGGCGAGGTCGCCGCCGTGGACGTCGGCCTGGAGCTTCTGGGTCTGCGTCAGCAGGGTCGCGAGGCCCTTGTCGACGTAGTCCTTGTAGGCGTCGAGCGGGCCCTTGAGGTCGTCCTCGGCGACCGGCTTGACGGCCTTGACCTGGCCGCCGCCGGTGACGTGCACGGCGGCCGAGGTGACGGAGGTGCCGCCGGTGGGTACGCAGCGCCAGGCGTAGTCGCCGGAGCCGATGGTCGCGGTCAGCGCGCGGGTGGTGCCGGGGGCCAGGCCCTCGATCTCGCCGTAGACGGCGCCGCTGGCCGGGTTGACCAGGTAGACCTCGGAGACCTTGTCGCCGGTGTTGTGCATCTGGAACACCTGCTGGCCGGGCAGCGGGGTGCTGAAGCCCTTGCCGCACTCCTGCTCGGAGACGGACACGGTTGCGGAGCTGCTCTGCTTGCCGTCGCTGACCGCGATCACGGCCCCGGCGATCACCACCGGCACCGCGACCAGCGCGGTCGGCACGGCCCAGCGCGGCCGTCCGGACCGCACCGGCCCGGCGGCTTCGGGCGCGGCCGCGGCCGCCCCGGCCTTCTCTCCCTGCGCCGCCTTCCCGGGGGCCGGAGCGGTCTTGCCACCGCGGACGCCCTCGACGAACAGCGTCATCACGATGCACAGGTAGGCGAGGTAGCCGACGACCTGGAGGACCGTCATGGTGACGGTCAGGTTGAGGGTGCCCTGCACCAGCGTGGCGTACCAGGAGGAGGCGTCCAGGTGGCCGCTCAGGTCGAACGCGTACGAGCTGCCGCCGCCGACCAGCCCGGACTCCTGCAGGTCGCGCAGGCCGTAGCCGAGCACGCCCGCCGCGACCACGATCAGGCCGGCGCCGGTGATGGTGAAGAACCGGGTGAGGTTCATCTTCAGCGCCCGCCGGTACAGGCCCCAGCAGAGGCCGGCCGAGAGCACCAGGCCGACGGCCGCGCCGAGCAGCGGCCCGGTGGACTCCCCGGCGGTGCGCACGTTGGTCCACAGGAAGAGCGAGGTCTCCAGGCCTTCGCGGCCGACGGCCAGGAAGCTGGTGAGCACCAGCGCGCCGGCGCCCATCGCCAGCGAGGCCTGGACCTTCTCCTTCAGCTCGGCGGAGAGGGTGCGCGCCGAGCGGCGCATCCAGAACACCATCGCGGTGACGAAGCCGACCGCGATCAGGCTCAGCACCCCGCCGAACGCCTCCTGGGCGTGGCCGGAGAGGTTGGCGGCGGTGAAGGTGAGCACCGCGCCGAAGCTGAGGCTGAGCGCGATCGCCGCCGCGACGCCGGTCCACACCTGCGGCAACCGGGCCTTGTGCCCGAACCGGACGAGCGTGGCGACCAGGATCGACACGATCAGTCCGGCTTCCAGACCTTCGCGCAGCCCGATCAGAAAGCTGGGAAACGCCTCATCCCACATGCAGCGGGCTCCTCCCCCGGTCACCCCGGGTCGTACCTGAACTCGGCGGCCCGCCGCGGGTGGCGGCGGCGCGGCACAGCCGAACGCCCCGGACACGAGGGTCCGGGGCGCTTCGACTTAGCTTAGGCAAACCTTAGAGCCGCCGTGGTCAACAGCACCCCCCGTTCAGGTAAGGGTTCGGTATGAGGGCTGCCGAGCCGGCCCGGCTCAGCCCCACCACTGCTCCGGCACCGTCTCCGGCTCCGCCGGCACCGCCACCGGCGCGGCGGCGGGCGTCACCAGCAGTTCGCCGCCGCCCGTCTCGGCGACCAGGTAGCCGCACTCGCGCAGCACGACGGCGGCCGCACCGCTGACCGCCTCGCGCGCTCCCCGGGAGGGCGGCCCGTCCGGCCCCTCCCCCGGCGACCAGCCGACCGCCACCCCCGGCGGCCGATGGCCGATCCGCAGCAGGGACGGGCCCGACCCGGCGTCGATCCCGGCGCGGGCGAGGGCCGCGGTGACGTCCTCGAAGAGTTCAGGGTGATCCACCATTGGCGCAGCGTAGGCCCGGGATCGCGCGACCTCCGGACGCGGCGCGCGCCGAAACGGTTCAGCGGCACCCGGGCGCAGCACCGCCACCCGTCCGGCGGCCGATCAGACGCCAGGACCCCCCGTACGGACCGACACGAGCGGCCGTACGGACCGATGGACGTGCACAGTCGGCCCCCTGCCGACAGCATGACAGAGTAAGCGCTCCATCACCCTGAGCAACGGGCCAGTGGGTCACCCGCTCCGCGTGCCGGTTCAGCCGGCGGGCCCGTATCGAGAGGTCCCATGATCACAACACTTCGCCGGCCGGCGTCTTTGCCGGCGGGCCTCCAGCCCGGCACGCCGAGGACGCCGGGGAGCCCGTCGTGAGAACCGACCAGCAGTCGCAGCCGGGACCGGTGACCAGCACGCGCGCCAACCCCGCGAACAAGGCCGAGGCCCTGGCCGACTGGACCGACGGCCGGGTCGGCATCTACTCCCTGGCCAAGGCCAATCTGCGCAAGATCTTCCCGGACCACTGGTCCTTCATGCTGGGCGAGATCGCGCTCTACACCTTCGTCATCATCATCATCACCGGCGTCTGGCTGACCCTCTTCTTCAAGCCGAGCATGGGCGAGGTCATCTACGACGGCTCGTACGTCCCGCTCAAGGGCATCCAGATGTCGGAGGCCTACGCCTCGACCATCGACATCAGCTTCGAGGTGCGCGGCGGCCTGCTGATGCGCCAGGTCCACCACTGGGCGGCGATCGTGTTCGTCGCCTCGATGCTGACGCACATGATGCGCGTCTTCTTCACCGGCGCGTTCCGCAAGCCCCGCGAGATCAACTGGGTCTTCGGCGCGCTACTGCTGTTCCTCGGCATGTTCGACGGCTTCATGGGCTACTCGCTGCCGGACGACCTGCTCTCCGGCACCGGCATCCGGTTCATGGAGGGCGCCGTCCTGGCCGTGCCGATCGTCGGCTCGTACCTGCAGTTCTTCATGTTCGGCGGCGAGTTCCCCGGCCAGGACATCGTGCCGCGGCTGTTCACCGTGCACGTGCTGCTGATCCCGGGGGTCATGGTGGGCCTGCTCGCGGCGCACCTGATCCTGGTCTTCTACCACAAGCACACCCAGTTCGCCGGGCCCGGCCGGACCAACGACAACGTGGTCGGCATGCCGCTGATGCCGGTCTACATGGCCAAGGCCGGCGGCTTCTTCTTCCTGGTCTTCGGCGTGGTCGCGTTCATGTCGGCGATCGCCACCGTCAACCCGATCTGGGCCTACGGCCCCTACCGGCCCGACCAGGTGTCCACCGACGCCCAGCCGGACTGGTACATGGGCTTCTCCGAGGGCCTGGTGCGCGTGATGCCCGGCTGGGAGATCAGCGTCTGGGGCGGCCACACCCTGAACCTCGGGGTGTTCGTCCCGCTGATGGTCTTCCCGACCGTGCTGCTGATCATCTGGTGCTACCCGTTCCTGGAGGCCTGGGTCACCGGGGACCGCGGCGAGCACCACATCGCCGACCGGCCGCGCAACGCACCGGTGCGCACGGCCGTCGGCGCGGCCTGGATCGGCCTCTACCTGATCCTGCTGGCCGGCGGCGGCAACGACCTGCTCGCCACCCACTTCCAGCTGTCGATCAACGCGATCACCTACGCGGTGCGCACCGGCTTCTTCGTCGTGCCGGTGGTCGTCTTCGTGGTCACCAAGCGGTGGTGCCTGGGCCTGCAGCGGCGCGACAAGGAGAAGGTCCTGCACGGCCGGGAGACCGGCGTCATCAACCGGCTCCAGCACGGCGAGTTCGTCGAGGTGCACGCGCCGCTCCCGCCGGGCCGGATGTTCACCCTCACCGCGCACGAGCAGCCGCAGCCGGAGGACCTGCCGCCGGAGGTGGACGAGAACGGGGTGGTCCGCAAGGCCGGGCTGTTCGCCCGGGCGAGGGCCAAGCTGTCCCGCGGCTTCTACGGCGAGGGCAGCCAGATCGCCAAGCCCACCGCCGAGGAGCACCAGGAGATCAGCAGCGGCCACGGCCACCACTGATCCCCGCGCACACCCGAGGGCCCGCTGCGCCGTCATCGGCGCGGCGGGCCCTCGGGCGTGCCGGCGGATCGGCCCGGCTCAGGCCTCAGGCCCGCAGGGCCGCCGGGACGACGGCGAACAGCGCCGCCGCCAGGGTGACGGAGAGGCAGAGCGCGGCCCAGCGGGCGCAGATCCGGCGGCACTCGCTGCGGTAGCGGGCGGCCAGTCGGCGGCAGCGCTCGACGGCACGGTCGACGACCTCCTCGGCGTAGCGCAGGCGGTCGGCGGCGTAGGCCTGCTCCAGGCTCTCCCGCTCCGCGGCGGGCAGCCACGGGAACTGCCCGGCGAAGGCCCGGGCGTCCCGTTCGGCCGCCGCCACCTCGGCCTCCCAGGCGAGATAGCCCTCCAGCCGGGCGATCTCCGCCCGGGCGTTCACCCGGCCGCCCCCGGCGGGCCGGCCCTGCCGAGGGGTCCGCGCTCCCGGCGGACGCTGTCTGCCACCCATGACCGCTCCTCATGTCCTGTCGAGGCGTGCTGTCGGGACGCCCTGTCGAACCGTCCCGCCGAACCGGCGCGGGAGACCGCTCCGCAACCAGGCCACTACTATCAGTGACCACACGGGCGGGCAGGGCGACTCGCCGAGCCGCCGCGCGACTCCTCGCAACCCCGCCGGGGCGGATCCGCCCCGGAGTGTCGGCTCCGAAAAAGTTGCGTGCCGCGCACTCTTGCGCGGCGCGCAGGTTTCCAGGGAGAGTGGCTGGCATGACGAAGAGTCAGATCGGTCTGCGGGAACGGAAGAAGGCCGCGACCCGGGAGGCACTGAGCTGGGCCGCACTGCGCCTGGCGGTGGAACGGGGCCTGGAGAACGTCCGGGTGGAGGACATCGCGGCCGCGGCCGGGGTGTCACCGCGCACCTACAACAACTACTTCTCCAGCAAGGCCGAGGCCATCGTCTCCCGGCACTGCGACCGCATCCGGCTCGTCGGCGAGGCGCTGCGCGAGCGGCCCTTGGCCGAACCGCTCTGGGAGGCGCTCACCCGGGCCACCCTCGCACCCTTCGACGGCGCGGCGGAGCAACCGGACCCGCAGTGGACCGCCGCGGTGCGGCTACTGCTGCGCGAACCGGCCCTCCAGGCCGAGCTGGCCCGCGCCGGCGCGGACGCCGAGGCCGGGCTCGCCGCAGCGGTGGCCGCCCGGACCGGGGCCGACCCCGGCGGCCTCCACCCCAGACTGGTCGCCGCCGGCGTCCTGGCCGCGCTCAGGGCGGCCAGCGACGTATGGCTGCGCGCCGACCCGCCGGTACCGCTGCAACCGCTCCTGGCGGAGGCGCTGCGGCAGCTGGCGGCCGGCCTCCCCGAACCGTCGTCCTCGTGAACTCACCGTCGCACAGGGGGATCTACCATGACCCACGATGTCATCATCGCCGGCGCCGGCCCGAACGGCCTGATGCTGGCCTGCGAACTGGCGCTGGCCGGAGTCCGGCCGGTGGTGCTGGACCGGCTGGCCGAACGCTCGTCGGAGCAGAAGGCGAACGGGCTGGTCGGCCAGGTGATCCGGCTGCTGGACCACCGCGGCCTGTACGAGCGGCTCGGCGGCCCGGGCGCCCCGGCCCCGGTGCCCCGCTTCGTGTTCGGCGCGTTCCCGCTGGACCTCCGGGAGCTCGGCGGCAACCCGCTGTACGCCCTGCCGGTGCCGCAGCACCGGATCGAGCAGGCCCTGGCGGAGCGGGCCCGCGAACTCGGCGTGACCGTGCACCACGGCCGCGAGGTCACCGGCCTGACCCAGGACGAGGCGGGGGTGACCGTCGAGGTCCACGGACCGGACGGGCCGCAGCGGCTGCGCGCCCGCTACCTGGTCGGCGCCGACGGCGGCCGCAGCACCGTCCGCAAGCTGGCCGGGATCGGCTTCCCCGGGGTCACCTCGCCCGACCCCGTCGCGCGCATCGCCCACGTGCGCCCGCCCGAGGGGCTGCAGGTGCTCGACACCGGCGAGGTCCTGCTGCCCGGCTGCCCGACGCCGTTCCGCCCGTTCACCCACACCCGCACCGCGCACGGGGTGTTCGTGCTCGCCCCGATGAGCCCGGAACTGGCCATGATGGCCACCATGGAGTGGGACGGCCCGCCCGTCGACGAGACCGTGCCGGCCACGCTGGACGAACTGCGCGCCAGCGTCCGCCGGGTGACCGGCGCCGACCTGCCGCTCACCCCGGCCGGCACGCCCGGCGCGCACACCCCGCGCCGCCAGGTCGGGCACAACACCCGACTCGCCGAGCGCTACCGCGAGGGCCGGGTGCTGCTGGTCGGCGACGCCGCGCACGTGCACGCCGCCACCGGCGGTCCGGGCCTCAACCTCGGCCTCCAGGACGCCGCGAACCTCGGCTGGAAGCTGGCCGCCGACCTCCAGGGCTGGGCCCCGCCCGGCCTGCTGGACAGCTACCACCGCGAGCGGTACCCCGTCGGCGAACGGGTCTTCATGCACTCGCAGGCCCAGATGGCCCTGATGTCCCCGGGCCCGGCCGTCACCGCCCTGCGCGCCCTGTTCGGCGAACTGCTCGCGTACCAGGACAACCTCGGGCGGATCGCCGCGCTCATGGCGGGCAGCGACGTCCGGTACGACACCGACTGCCCGCACCCGCTCGCCGGCGGCTTCGCGCCGGACCTCCCGCTGACCACCGCCGCCGGCCCCACCCGGCTCGCCGAACTGGCCCGCGGCGGCCAGGCCCTGCTGCTCGACCTCGCGGGGGGCTCACCACGGCTCGCCGACCTCGCGGCCGGCTGGAAGGGCCGGGTGGACGTGCTCACGGCCGACTGCCCGCAACCGCCCGCCGGCGCGCTGCTGGTGCGCCCGGACGGCTACGTCGCCTGGGCCGCCGCTCCCGGGGAGGAGGATCCGGACGGGCTGCTACGCGCGCTGCACGCCTGGTTCGGCGAACCGGACTCCGCCCGCTGCTGAGCACCCGCACCCGGACGCCCCCCGGCCCCGGTCGGGGCGTCCGGGGCCGGGGGGAGAGAATGGACCGCATGTCCCCACGTCGCCCCGCGCCCCGCGCCGCCGCCTCCGCGCCCCGGCTGCTGCCCTCCTCCCCCTGCCCCTGCGGCCTGCCCGCCGCCTACGGCGACTGCTGCGGGCGGCTGCACCGCGGCCAGACGGCGGCCACCACCGCCGAGTCCCTGATGCGCTCGCGGTACAGCGCCTTCGCCGCCCAGGACGAGGCGTACCTGCTGCGCACCTGGCACCCGGACACCCGGCCCGCCGAGGTGGACTTCGACCCGGCGCTGCGCTGGACCGGCCTGGAGGTGGTGTCCACCACCGAGGGCGGCGCCTTCCACGCGGAGGGCACGGTCGCCTTCCGGGCGCACTGGACCGAGGGCCGCGAGCAGGGCGTGCTCACCGAGCACAGCCGGTTCGTCCGGCACGAGGGCGCCTGGGTGTACCTCGACGCACTCTCGCTCGGCTGACCCTCGGGGTCCTCGGGGTCCTCGGGGTCCTCGACGGGCGAACTCCTACAGGTAGTCGTCCAGCCGGCCGAGGGCGAAGCCCTGCGCGGTGACGTCGTTGACGACCTTGCGGAGCAGGTCCGGCATCGAGGCCTTCCAGAGGTCGACGCCCCGGAAGTGGGTGAGGATGATGTCGCCCGGGTGGAGCTTCCGGTCGTCGTAGCGCCACTCCATGTGGTCCGGGAAGGCCTCCTCGTTCCACAGCGGCACCGCCTGGACCCCGCAGGACGCCGCCGCGCGCAGCGTGTCGTCGTTGTACTCGCCGTACGGGGGCCGGAACAGCCGGGGGCGGACGCCGATCTGCTTCTCCAGCTGGTCCTGCTGACGGCAGATCTCGTCGCGCTGGGCCCCGTAGTCCAGGACCTTCAGGTTGCGGTGGTTGATGGTGTGGTTGTTGATCTCCACCCCCTGGGCGTGCAGGTCGCGGAAGTAGCCGTAGTTCTCGCGGGCCAGGTAGTCGGAGATGTAGGTGCTGAGCGGGATGCCGAGTTCGTCGGCCATCCGGGAGAACTCCGGGTCCTTCTCGGAGCCGTCGTCGACGGTGAGGAAGACCACCTTCTCGTCGGTCGGCACCCGGTAGACCACCGGCGGCCGCCCCTCCTTGAGCTTCACGCCCTGCGACTGGGCCAGCACCGGCCTGGTCGCCGGGCGTGGCGGCGCCTTCAGCGGCGGGGCCTCCAGACCCCATCGGTGCGCGGTCTCCAGGGCCGCCCCGGTTTCCGACTCCTGGCGGGCGATCGCCTCGGTGCCGGCCTCCTCCTCCTTGCGGGCCAGGCCCGGCAGCACCGGCAGCGCCTCGGGCGGGCGGCCGACCCCGTGTTCGACGACGGGCACGGCACCCGGCGCGGGCGGGACGACAGCCGGCCGCGCGGGGTCGACCGGCCCGGCACAGCCGGCGGCGACGGCGGAGAGGCAGACGGTGGCCAGCAGACCGGTCCGCACACCCGCCCGCACACCGGCGCCGCGTCCCTGAATTCCCCTCAAACCCGCATTAATGCGATGATTTGATGAACTGTTCATAGCAGCACTGCTCCCCCGCAGCGCACCCCCGCCAATCCCCTCGTCACCCGTACGGGGCAACGACGCGCCGGGCCCCTTGCCCTTCCTTTGCCGAACCGGCCGGGCACCCGAACCGGCCGGGCACCCGAGTCGACCGGGCACCCGCGCGAAAACCCGATTGCGGCCCGGGCCGGCGACCACCGATCATGCGCCCATGACCGACACCGCGCCCCGCACCGCCCGCCTCTGGTCCGTCGCCACGGCGGACGTCACTGCACCCGAGGCCCTGGCCCTGCTGCGCGAGTACTACTACGACGTGGCCAACCGCTACTACCGCCTGCACCGCGGCCGCGAAGGCACCCCCGAGGAACTGGAGTCGGGGCTGGCCGGCTCCCCCAGCGACGACCTCGCCGCACCGGACGGGCTCTTCCTGCTCGGCCACTACGACGGCGCGGCCCAGTCCTGCGCCGGGCTGCGCCGACGCGACGCCGACACCGTCGAGCTGACCCGGGTGTTCGTCCGCCCCGGCCTGCGCGGCACCGGCGGCGGCGCCCGGCTGCTCGCCGCCGTCGACGAGGCCGCCCGCTCGCTCGACGCCCGGCGGATCGTCCTCGACACCCGCCTCGACCTGGTCGAGGCCCGCGCGCTCTACACCCGCCACGGCTACCGCGAGATCCCCGCCTACAGCAGCGGCCCGTACGCCCAGGTCTGGTACGGCAAGGAGCTGGCCGGCTAACCCGCCTGCGTCAGGGCGGCCGCCAGCTCCGCCGTCGAGGGCGGGTTGGCGCCGGGGCGGGAGACGGTCAGCGCGGCGGCCGTCACCGCCTGGGTGAGGCAGCCGGCGAGGTCGGCGCCGGCCGCGCGGGCGTGCAGGAAAGCCGCCGTGAAAGAGTCCCCGGCGCCGACGGTGTCGGCGACCGGCACCGGAACGGCTGCGGCCCGCGCGTGCCCGCCCTCGGCGGTGAGCGCGAACGCGCCGCCGGCACCCAGGGTCACCGCGACCACGGCCGGGCCGAGGGCGAGCCAGCGGCGCGCGACCGCCTCCGCGTCCTCGCCGGGGTAGAGCCAGGCCAGGTCCTCGTCGCTCGCCTTGACCACGTCGCTCAGCGCCACGCAGCGCTCGACCCGCCGCACGGCCTGCGCCCGCTCGCCCATCAGCGCGGGGCGCACGTTCGGGTCGTAACTGATCTGCGCCCGGCCGCGCCACCGCTCGACCAGCGCCAGCACCGCCGCCGCGCCCGGGTCGGTGACCGCCCCGATCGAGCCGAGGTGGATCGCGCCCGGCGCTTCGGCGAGTTCGGTCGGCGGCAACGTCCACCCGATGTCGAAGGTGTAGCGCGCCCGCCCCTGTCCGTCGAGGCGCACCACGGCCGAGGGGGTCCGCGCCACCCCCGCGGCCCGGACCACCACCCCCGCCGACTCCAGGTGCGCCCGGATCAGCCGGCCGTTGGCGTCGTCCCCGAGCTGGGTGAGCAGGGTGGCGGGCCGCCCCAACCGGGCCAGGCCGTACGCGACGTTCGCGGGGCTGCCGCCGGGGTGGACGGTGTCCGGGGCGCCATCCGTGCGGACGACGTCGGCGACGCACTCGCCGATCACCAGAACGTGCGAATCGGGGCTGGTCACGGCGGCTCCTGGCATCCGGTACGCGGGCGTCGTCTCGGCCGCCAGCCTACGGGGTGCACCCGGGCATGAAGGACGGCCGCCGGACCTGGCCAGGTTCTCCGACGGCCGTGGCCTCGTCCGTCAGGGGGCGAAGCACTTCGAACGTTAGTCAGCGCGCGGCGGCCCCGCCATCGCTGTAGGCCGTCCGGGGGATGGCCTCATGTCGACAGCCGTCCGGGCGGCGGCGCCGGGCGGGTGCCCCGGTCCGCTAGGGTCCGTGCCCGGTGCGTCGCGCACGTACCGCCGGCCGGCCCCGCTGCTCACCGGGGCTCCCGAAGCCACGAGTCCCGAAGCCAGGCCCCCCGGGGCCACGACTCCCGAAGTGCGGTGATCGCCCTGTCCAGGCCCCGTCTCGGCCTCGTCCTCCCACTCGTGCTCAGTGCGGCGCTGCTGTCCGCCGGCACCAGGGCCGCCACCGCCGCGGACGGCCTCGGCGACCCGGTCTTCCCCTCGCTCGGCAACAGCGGGTACGACGCCCTCGCCTACGACCTGTCCTTCGACTACCGGGCCGTTACCCGCACCGTCGACGCGACCGCGGTGATCACCGCCCGGCCGTCCCGCACCCTGGCGCGCCTGGAGCTGGACGCGCTGGGCCTGACCGTGCGCGCCGTCCGGGTCGACGGGCGCCCGGCGGGGTTCGCCGCCCACGACGAGAAGCTGACCATCACCCCGGCCCGGCCCCTGCACCGCGGCACCACCGCGCGGCTGACCGTCGAGTACACCGCCGACCCGCGCGCCAGGCTCCCGCACACCGGCTGGGTCCCGACCCCGGACGGCTTCGCGGTGGCCGGCCAGCCGGACAGCGCGCACACCGTCTTCCCGTGCAACGACCACCCCAGCGACAAGGCCCGGTTCAGCATCGCCGTCACCGCGCCCGACGGCCTGCTGGGCGTCGCCAACGGGGAGTTGGCGCAGACCGAACGGCTCGGCGACGGCCGGACCACCCGGCGCTACGCCTCCCGCGAGCCGATGGCCACCGAGCTGGTGCAGGTCTCCGTCGGGAACTACACCGTCCGCGAGCGCACCGGCCCGCACGGCCTGCCGCTGCGCGACGTCGTCCCGACCGCCCGGGCCGCCGAACTCGAACCCGCCCTGGCTCTCACCGCCGACCAGCTGACCTGGGCCGAGCAGCACCTCGGGCCGTTCCCCTTCGAGACCTACGGCCTCCTGCCGGCCGACACCGACGACCCGGCCGCGTTCGGCTTCACCGGCCTGGAGACCCAGACCCTCACCCTCTACAAGCCGAACTTCCTGCGCCAGCCCGAGTCCGCGATCGGCTCGCACCAGATGCACGAGCTGGTGCACTCCTGGTTCGGCGACAGCGTCTCCCCCGCCAGCTGGGCGGACCTGTGGCTCAACGAGGGGCACGCCGACTACTACGCCCTGGTCTACCGCTACGAGCGCGGCTGGCCGGACGCCTGGGGCCACACCACCCTGGTCGACCGGATGCGGGCCCTCTACGGCCTCGGCGACCAGTGGCGGCACGACTCCGGACCGGTCGCCGCTCCCAGCGCCGCCAAGCTCTTCGACAGCCAGCGCTACACCGGCGGCGCGCTGGTGCTGTTCGCGCTGCGCGAGCGGGTCGGCGCCGAGGCCTTCGACCGGATCGAGCGCACCTTCCTGCGTGAGCACCGGTACGGCACCGCCAGCACCCAGGACTACCTGCGCACCGCCTCCGAGGTCTCCGGCCAGGACCTCTCCGGCTTCCTCACCGACTGGCTGTACGGGCTGCGCACCCCGCCGATGCCCGGCCACCCCGACTGGACGGTCACCCCGGTGACCTCGGACCCGGCGGCCGCCGCCCGCGGTGTCCCCACCGAGGCCCCGCACGGCTCCGGGACGCTCTGACCCACCGTCGCCCGGCCGGCCTGATCCGCGGTCCGGCCCGATCCGTGGTCCGCCGCCCCCTGCGTCCCACCCGTACGCCCCTGGCGCGCCGCATCGTGCGCCCGGACGCCCCGTGAGCGCCTCTGGCCGGACGGGCCCGACGGGGCCATCGTGGTGCCCACGGCCCGCCCGCCGCCCGGCCGAGTCCCGGCCGGCTCGCGGGCCGTCCAACGTCCCCGCGCCGGCCAGCCGAAAATCCCCGCGCCCGGAAGACAACCCGGAACACCGTCCAGCACGTTCATCAGCTGTGAGTAGGACACCACGATCGCGGCCCAGCAGGCCGCCACGGCTGACAGGGACGGCACGGACACCATGGCGGGGACGGCGGGATGAGGGATGGCACACCGGACTTCGAGGAGTTCGTCTCCGCCTGCGGCCCGAAGATGCTGCGGGTGGCCTGGCTGTTGACCGGCGACCCGCACCAGGCCGAGGATCTGCTGCAGACCGCGCTCGCCAAGGTCTGGCCCAAATGGGACCGGATCTCCATCGACCGGCCCGAGGCCTACCTGCGGAAGGTGCTGGTCAACTGCAACGTCTCCTGGTGGCGCCGCCGCTGGACCGGCGAACTGCCGCACGGCGAACTGCCGGAGCCGCCGCCGGCGAACGCGGACCCGTACGAAGGGGTGGTGCTCGGAGAGGTGGTCGCCCAGGCCGTCCGTGCCCTGCCGCCGCGCCAACGGGCCGTGGTGGTGCTGCGCTTCTTCGAGGACCTCAGCGTCGAGGAGACCGCCGAGGTCCTGGGCTGCAGCACCGGCACGGTCAAGAGCCAGACGCACCGCGCGCTCGCCGGCCTGCGCGGCCGGCTGCCGGCCCGGGAACTGCTGCTGGCGGGGGGACCTCGTGATCGGTACTGACCTGCTGGACCCGGACGACCCGAGGCCGGATGGCGGTGAGGGCGAGGACGAGCTGCGGATCCTGCTCCACCAGGCCGTACCGGAGCTCGCCACGCCCGAGGACCGGATGGAACGGGTGCGCGCCCGCGCCATCGGCACCCAACGCCGACGGCGGGCCGCCGGGCTCGGGGCCGGACTGACCGCCGGGCTGGTCGCCGCGGCGCTGGCCGCCGCGCCCGCGATCGCGCCCACGCCGGAGCGGGGGGTGGCGGCGGGGCCGAACATGGCGGCCGGACCGGCCGAGACGGTGCCGGGCGGGGAACCGCCCGCTCCGACGGCCGGCGCCGGCGCCAGCACGACACCGACCATGGTGCCGACGGCCAGGTCGCAGATCCACTTCACGTCGTACCCGAACCTGGCCCTCGACCTGCCGAGCGGCTGGTACAGCCAGGGCACCTTCAGCGGCGACCCCCGGAACGGCATCGGCTACCTGGCCAACGGGCCGATCGGCCCCGTGTCCCCCTGCCGGACGGCGGGCATCGCCTGCCCGTCCGACACGCTGTTGCCCGTCGGCGGCGCCCTCCTCACCCTCCGGTTGGTGGACCAACCGGACCTGGTCGGGAAGTTCACCACCTCATCGGCCGTCACCTCCGACATCGCGCTCGACAAGGAATGCCTCACGCTCGGCGGCACCCGTGAGCTCATCGGCCACCGGGCCGTCGCCCGGACCGGCACGCTGGTGCTGATCCAGCTGACGGCCTGCATGCGGGTGCCGTCGCACGTGACGATCCAGCAGGTGCAGCAGGTGCTGGACTCGATCCGGGCCGCCGAGGGGAGCAGTCCCTCGCCGACCACGACCCGCTGAGGACCGTCCGGGCCGCGCTGGCCGCCCCGCGTTCAGTGTCAGTGGCTCCTGCTAGCGTCCCGAGCACGATCAGAGAACGGGGGTCCTCTCATGGGTGGCGAGCGGCGACGGGCAGGTGCCGGGGGCTGCGACCGGTGGACGGCGCGGCGGAACGGCGAATGTGGCGTGGCGGCCCTGCACGGTGCGGACGCCCTGCCGATCACCGGCGGGCTGATACCCGGGGTCTGGTCGGTCTCCTCGGGTGCTGCCAGGCGGGCGTTCCACCGGTCCTGACGCGACCGGGACACGGCGGTGCGGGCCCGGCGGCCGTTGCCGGGCCCGCACCGGGCGGGTCAGTACCGGGCGGCTCAGTACCGCAGGACGGCCGCGATGTGGCCGCGGGCGTCGAGTTCGCCGGTGGGGACGAACTGCACCTTGGCTCCGGTGTCGAGGGCGCGCTCCACGATCTCGTCGACCATGTCCTCGCGGACGTCGGGCTCACCGGCCGCCGCCGGGACGAGGTGGTTGTCGGTCACCCGGACGGGCTGCCAGTAGTCCTCCTCCACCGCGACCACCGCGGCGCGGCCCTCGGCGACGGTCTGCCAGACCTCGTCGATGCCTGCGGCCAGGCCCTTCACACCCTGGGCCTGGTCGAGGCGCTCGTGCAGCTCGGTGACGGCCTTGCTGCCCTGCTCGGCGACCGTGGACCGGACGGCCTCGGCCACCGCGGCGGCGGCGGCATGGCCGAGGCCGCCGCGCGAGACCTGGGCGGTGGCCCGCTTGGCGGCGGTGCCGACCTCGTCGAGCAGGGAGATCGCGGCGGCCTCGCCGAGCACGTACAGCGGGCGGTTGTCGGCCTCCAGCACGGCGGCCAGAGCGGTGTCGGCCGAACGCAGGAAGCGGCGGGTCTCCTCGTCGCGGAAGGTGCTCGGTACGTCCCCGATCCGCTCCTTGCGCTCGACGTCCCAGTCCGGCGGGACCTGGTCGAGCGGGAAGGCGGCACTCGTGTGCTCGGCCAGGTGCGCCCCGCTGCCGCTGAACAGGGCGACCCGGTCGGCGGCGACGGTCAGCACCCAGTAGGGCGCACCGGCGGTGTAGGCGGAGACCAGGTTGCGGGTCAGGAAGGTCTCGGACAGCACGACCCGGGCGGGCACCGGGCGCGGCAGGGACCACACCTGGTGCTCGCCGGGGGCGGCGTAGATCACCAGGCCGTCCTCGGCGTGCACGAGGTCGACCTCGGTGAGCGCGCGGTCCAGCTGCTCGACGACGTCCAGCCGGTCGGCCCGGCTGACCGCCTCGTCGGCGTGCAGCCGGTTCTTCGCCTCGGCGACGAGGTTGCGCAGGCGGACCGGGTCCTGGGTGTTGTCGGGCTCGCTGCGGTGGGTGGGCAGCAGAACGGAGACGGCCGGGTAGCGCCGGGGGCGGCGCAGCTCGGCGAGGACGGCTGGCGTTAGCTCGGCTGCGTGCATCGGGTGCCCTTCGTGTCGCGGTGGGGGGTCCTGGTCGATGAGACCGACGTCGATGAGACCGAAAGTGTGGTGATTCAACCGATTTGCCGGAATCATTCCCGACCCCTCCCCATCCCACCGCCCTCCCACGCCTCCCGCCACCGGAAAAGGCCCGGGGCCCGGCAGCCCGTCCGGCGCCCGCGGTACCGCCGTTCGGCCGACCGGCCGTCACCGGGCTGCGGCTGTGCCACGGCCCCGGCCGCACGGCCACGGACGAGGGAATCCGCCGCCGCCCTCGTAACCCGCCCGGCGGATCGTCGTTGGACCCGCCATGAAGAAGCGCAGCATGCTCGCCGTCGCCTCGCTCGCCGTGGGTTTCGTGGCCTCGCTCACCGCACCGAGTGCGCACGCCAGTGCCGTCGGGGGGCAGGACGGAATGTCCGGGTCGCTGACCAGTGCGCCGGACGCGTTGCCGGGGCAGGTCGGGGACGCGGGCGGCGTGGTCGGGGAGGCGACCGGGTACGTGACGGGCTCGGCCGACGGACTGGTCGGTGTCACCCCCGCATAGCTCGCAGCAGCGCGGCGGTACGGCGTCAGGGCAGCTGGGCGCCGAGGTCCTGGGTCCAGTAGGTGCCGGCGGGGCCGGTGGCCAGACCGATGCCGACGTCCTTGAAGCCGCAGTCCAGCATGTTGGTCTGGTGGATGCCGCCGTCCATCCAGTGGGCGACCACCGTGGCGGGGGACGTCGGGCCCCGGTCGAGGTTCTCGCCCCACTGGGACCAGCGGTAGCCGACGGCGGTCAGCCGGGCGTCGGTGCGGACACCGTCCGGGTTGACGTGGTCGAAGAAGCCGCGGGCGACCATGTCGTCGGCGTGCTTCTGGGCGGCCGTGTGCAGTCGGGGGTCGATCCGCAGGGGGGCGCAGCCCACCTTGCCGCGTTCGGCGTTGACGAGGTCGACGAGTTGGCGCTCCGGGCTGGGCGGCGGCGGGGCCACCGACCGGGTGGCGGTGGGTGACGGCGTGGCCGTCGCCGTCTCGCTGGGGGTCGGCGTGGGCGTGGCCGCCAGGGTGACCGGGGCGGAGGCCGGGGTCGCGGTGGGCACCGGGGCGGCGGGAGCGGCGGCCGGGGTGGTGGGTTCGGGGGCCGCCTCCAGCGGGGTTTCGGCGGGGTGCGACCAGACCAGGGCGAGGGTGGTGACGGTCACCACCGCCACCGCACCGCTCGCCAGGACGGCCTTGCGCGCGGCCGTCCCGGCCCAGCCGCCATGGGTGCTCGCGGCGGTCGGGACGGCGGTGGCCGCGGTGTGCTGGAAGTGCAGCAGCGCGGGCGAGCCGAGCGGGATCGGCACCAGGGAGAGGCCGGCCAACAGCCCTTCGGCGGGGAAGAGATCGCGGCCGAGGCGGTCGCAGGTGGCGCAGCCGCGGATGTGGCGGGCGATGCGCTTGCGCCACACGGAGTTGGGGGTGCCGTCGAAACCGGTGGTGACGTCGGCGAGTTCGGGGCAGCGAGGGTAGGCGCCGAGGGCGCGGACGACGATCCGGCCGGCTTCGAGCTGCTTCTTCATCCGCTGCACGCGGACGGCGGTGTGCTGCGGGGTCAGGTCGAGGGCTTCGGCCAGTTCGGCGCGGGTGAGTTCGCCGCTGGCCTCCAGCCACCAGAGGGCGAGGAGTTCGCGGTCGTCGGGGTCGAGCCAGCGGGTGGCCTCGGCGACTTCCCGGCGCTGGCCGGAGAGGCCGAGGCGCAGGACGGTGAGGTCGGTGAAGTCGGCCCTGGGGTCGGCGAGTTCCCAGGTCTCGTCGAGGCCGCCGACGGTGGGCTGCTGCTGGCCTGCGGCGTGGCGGCGACGGATCTGGTTCATGGTGATGGCGACCAGCCAGGAGCGGAAGGACTCCGGCTCGCGCAGCCCGTCCAGGCCGTCCAGGGCGCGGATCATGGTCTCCTGGGCGACGTCGTCGACGTCGGCGTGACCGTCCAGGGCGCGCCCGGCGACGTTGTAGACGAGCGGCAGCCAGGCGGCGACCAGCGCCTCCTGGGCCTGCCGGTCGCCCGCCTGGGCCGCGCGTACCAGGGTGGTCCCGGTCCTGTTCTGCACGTCAGCGTTCATGGTCCGCACTCCGTCTTGCCGTGTTCCGTCCGCCGCTGCCTCCTCGGAGACCTGTGGTGAGTGATCAGATAACAACAATTTGCGCGGAATCGGAAAACGGGCCCTGCCGGAGGGCCGGTCAGGCCGGGGCGGCGAAGACCTGGGTCCACCAGGGGCCGCCGGAACCGGTCCGCACACCGACCCCGAGCTGCTTGAACGCGCAGTTCAGGATGTTCGCACGGTGACCGGGGCTGTTCATCCAGGACTCCATCACCGCGGCCGGGTCCTTCTGGCCGCGGGCGATGTTCTCGCCCCAGGTGCTCCAGCGGTAGCCGGTCGCCTCGATGCGGTGGTCGGCGTGGTCTCCGTCGGGGCTGGCGTGGTCGAAGTAGTTGCGGTCCGCCATGTCGTCGCTGTGCGACTGGGCGGCGCTGGCCAGCCGGGGCTCGGCGCTGACCGGGCCGCAGCCGGCCTTGGCGCGTTCGACGTTGACCAGGTCGACGACCTGCTGGGCGGAGGAGGGCGCGGCGCCGCCGCCGACCGGGGTGGGCACCGAGGCGCTCGTAGGGGCCCCGGTGCGCTGCGCGGCGGCCGGGGTGCCGGTGGGCTTGGCGGGAACGGGAGCGGTCACGGGCGTGCTCGGGCCCGGCTTCCCGGTGGCCGTCGGGGTCGGCGTCGCCCTCGCGGTCGCCGGGGCTGTCGGGGACGCCGGGGCGGCGGGGGTGGTCGCGGCGGCACTGGCCGGAGCCGACGCCGGGTCGGTGGCGGCCGAGGTGGCCGGGGTGGCCGGCGGCGCGGCGACGTCGGGGCCCGCTCCCCCGGCGCCGGGGACCTGGATGCCGTCGTGGGTGCCGGCCTCGGCGGCTATCAGGGCGGCGTCCGCCGCCATCGCCTGGCCGGTGGTGTCCCGGTCGGCCTGCTTGCCGCCGTAGGCCGCGTAGCCGGCGCCGACCAGGGCGGCAAGCAGTCCGGTGCCGGCCACGGCGGCGGCGACGGCGGCGACCGGACCGACCGGACCGCGCCGTCGGGCCCGGCGGCCCCGACCTCCGGGGCGTTCCGTGTGCCGCTGGGCGGCCCGGCGCGCGGCGCGGCCGCCGGGTCGGCCGGAGGCTCCGCTCCGTGCACCGCTCTCGGCACCGATCGCCGGGAGGATGGTCGTCCTGTCGTCGCTGTTCACGTGCCCACGCTTTCTGTCCGGGTCGGCGGGTCGGGTGCCGACACCTGGGAGACCGCCCGGCGGCGCGCCGATAACAGAAAGTCCGAACGAATGTCCGGCGGCAGGATCACGGGCCCGGCCGCGACCGCACCCGGGGCCCGCTCCCAGGGCACGACCTCAGGCCGCCCGGACACGGGTCACGGGGCGTCCGGGGCCATGTCGTAGGTGACGAACATGGTCCGGGTGGCGACCTGGTCGTACTTGCTGCGGGCGCGGTGGTTGTCGTCGGCGGTGATCCAGCGGACGGTGTTCCAGCCGCGCTCGGCGGCGATCGCCCGCAGCCGGGCCAGCAGCTGGTCCACCGCTCCGCCGCCGCGCGCCTCGGGCGCGACGAACAGGTCGTCGAGGAAGCCGCCGACGGCGCCGTGCAGGGGGCGGGCGAAGGGGCGGTAGTGGGCGAGCCCGACCGGCGTGCCGTCGCCGTCGCGGACCAGCAGGCCCTCCAGTTCGTGGTCCGGGTCGTGGAGCCAGGACCAGACCAGTTCGGCCTTCTCCTCCGGCATCGGCACCCGGTAGAACGCGCAGTAGCCACGGAAGAGTTCGCGCCAGGCGGGGTAGTCGGCGCGCGCCGGCGCGCCGACGCGCCAGCGGGGGGTGGTGGGGAACTC
>NZ_JBHXML010000039.1:41542-89161 GCF_042720345.1 Kitasatospora sp. NPDC058478
CCCTATATAAACCCTTGCACTTTCGTCGGCTGCTTATTTTGTTTATAAGACACCGCCCCCGGAAGTGTCCGCGCCGGGGGGGGTTGTCGGCGCGCCCGGGCGCGCCGACGCTCCAGCGGGTCGTGGTGGTCAACTCGGTCTCCCTCGGTCGGGCGGGCCCCGGGGTCGCCGGGCCGCGGTGTGGCGCCAGCATGACGGGCCATCGGCTCCGCGCCGAACTCCACCACGGCCAAGACCGGCCGCCCGCGCACTCCACTCCGGCGCGGTACGGGCGCGCCGCCCGCCGTGCGCCGGCCGGTCGGGTGGCCGATCCTGGACGCCCGGCCACGCACCACCCGAGGAGCGCCATGCGGCTGCGGCACCTGGCCCAGACGTCCCGCGCCGTCGCCGCCGAGCCCGGACGGCGGGCCAAGACGGCGCTGCTCGCGGACTGCCTGCGCGCACTGGGCCCGGCCGAGGCCCCGGCGGCCGTGGGCCTGCTGTCGGGCGAGTCGCAGCGGCTGCGCACCGGCGTCGGCCCGGCGGGCCTGCGCGACCTGCCGCCGCCCGCCGCCGAGGCCTCGCTCGGCGTCCGGGAGACCGAACGGGAATTGGAGCGGATCGCCGGGGTGCACGGGCCCGGCGCGCAGGCCGAGCGGCGGCGGCTGCTGGCCGGGCTGTTCGCCCGGGCGACCGAGGTCGAGCAGGCGTTCCTGCGCGCGGTGCTGGTCGGCGAGCTGCGCCAGGGCGCGCTGGACGCGCTGGTCGGCGACGCCGTCGCCCAGGCCGCCGGGGTGCCCGCGGCGGCGGTGCGCCGGGCGCTGATGTTCCGTGGCTCCGCCCGGGCGGTGGCGGAGGCGGCGCTGACCGGCGGGGCGCCCGCGCTGGCCGCGTTCCGGCTGGAGGTGGGCCGGGCGGTGCGGCCGATGCTGGCCGCCTCCGCGCCCGACGTGGCCTCGGCGCTGGAGCGCACCGGCCCGGCCGCGCTGGAGTGGAAGCTGGACGGCGTCCGGGTGCAGGTGCACCGGGACGGCGCGGAGGTCGCGGTGTTCACCCGCGGCCTGGACGACATCACCGCGCGCGTCCCCGAGGTGGCCGAGGCGGCGCTCGCGCTGCCGCTGCGCTCGGCGGTGCTGGACGGCGAGGCGATCGCGCTCGGGCCCGACGGGCGGCCGCGTCCGTTCCAGGAGACCGCCGCGCGCACCGCCTCCCGGCGGGATCCGGAGCGGCTGCGCGCCGAAGTCCCGCTCAGCGCCTTCTTCTTCGACCTGCTGCACCGGGACGGCGAGGACCTGGTGGACCGCCCCGGCCGGGAGCGGTGGGCGGCGCTGGACGGGGCGGTGCCGGAGGGCCTGCGGGTGCCCCGCACCGAGACCGGGGACGGCGAGCGGGCACTGGCGTTCTTCCGCGAGACCCTGGCCCGCGGTCACGAGGGCGTCCTGGTCAAGGACCCGGCGGCCGGGTACGCGGCCGGGCGGCGCGGTGCCGGCTGGATAAAAGTGAAGCCCCGGCACACGCTGGACCTGGTGGTGCTGGCCGCCGAGTGGGGCAGCGGCCGGCGGCGCGGTCTCCTCAGCAATCTGCACCTGGGCGCCCGGGCGGCGGGCGAGCCCGGACTTGGCCCGTGGGTGATGCTCGGCAAGACCTTCAAGGGCCTCACCGACGAGACGCTCGCCTGGCAGACCGCCGAACTCCTCGCCCGCGAGAGCGGGCGGGACGACTGGACGGTGCGGGTCCGGCCGGAACTGGTCGTCGAGATCGCCTTCGACGGTCTCCAGCGCAGCCCCCGCTACCCGGCGGGGCTGGCCCTGCGGTTCGCCCGGGTGGTGCGCTACCGGCCGGACAAGGGCACGGCCGAGGCCGACACCGTCGCCACCGTCCGGGAGATCGCCGCCGCCGAGGGGCTGTGAGCCGCCCTTTGGCGGAGTAACGTCAATTTCAAACCCCTTTGCGGCGGCGCTGGACCGGCTCCGAACCGAATCGGCCATTCTGGACGATCCCCGCATCGCCCCTCCGTGGACGCAAGGGTGGCGGTTAGGTTGGCAATGACAACGAGAGGCGGCCGCCGGACGCCCGGCGCCGCATTGGCGAGAGGTGCTCGACCATGAAGGTGAGCGTCGACCGGGACCGCTGCTGCAGCTCCGGGATGTGCGTCCTGAACGCTCCGGAGATCTTCGACCAGGACGAGCAGGACAGTCTGGTGATCCTCCGTCAGACCGAGTTCAAGCCCCCGCAGTTCGCGGTGCTGAGGCTCGCCGCCGAGCTCTGCCCGGGCGGCGCGATCACCGTCACCGAGGAGGACTCCGCCGAGGACGCCGGCTGACGCCCCCACCGGCTCCCGACGGTCCCCCGCCCGCGCCGACCCCGGCCACCGTTACGACCGCCGCTCCCGGCCGCCGTCGCGCGAACCGTAGACCCCGGCGCCACCCCACCCACCCGAGGACATTGCGACGCAAGGAGACCCCACCTTGACGAGCACACCCACCGCCCGGACCTTCCCGATGCCGGCCCCGCGCGACGCCGGCTGCCCGTTCAGCCCGCCGCCCGCCTACACCGAGGCCGCCGCGACGGCGCCCATCACCCGCGCCGCCCTGCCCGACGGCGAGTCCTGCTGGCTGGCCACCGGCTACGCCGAGGTCCGCACCATCCTGTCCGACCGCCGGTTCAGCGCGGACGCCCGCCACCCGGGGTTCCCGATGCTGGTGCCCGGCCGCCGGGAGGCCCTCCTCGCCAACCCGAGCTTCCTGCGGCTCGACGACCCCGAGCACGCCCGGCAGCGCCGGATGGTCACCGGCGACTTCCTGGTCAAGCGGGTCGAGGCGATGCGCCCCGGCATCCAGCAGATCGTCGACGAGGCGCTCGACCGGATGACCGACGGCCGGACCGAGGCCGACCTGGTCGCCGACTTCGCGCTGCCCGTCCCCTCGCTGGTGATCTGCCTGCTGCTCGGCGTCCCGTACGAGGACCGGGACCGCTTCCAGGGCCTCAGCCGGACCCTGCTCAACAAGCACAGCTCGGCCGAGGAGGTCCAGGCCGCCTCGGACGAACTGCGCGAGTACCTGGGCGGCCTGGCCGCCCGCAAGCGGGAGGAGCCGGGCAACGACATACTCAGCCGGCTCGCCGTCCGGGACGACCTCACGCCGGACGAGGTCGCCACGACCGGCATCCTGCTGCTGATAGCCGGGCACGAGACGACCGCGAACATGATCTCGCTCTCCACCGCCCTGCTCCTCGACCAGCCCGAGCAGATCGCCAGGCTGGCCGACCCGGCCGCGCTGCCCGGCGCCGTCGAGGAACTGCTGCGCCACCTGACCATCGTGGACCACGGGCTGCCCCGGGTCGCCTTGGAGGACGTCGAGCTGGGCGGCACCGTGATCAAGGCCGGGGAGGGCGTGATCGCACTGATCTCCACCGCCAACCAGGACGAGGAGATGTTCGGCGGCGCCGACCTGCGGCCGGCCGACGAGCTCGACCTCGACCGGGACGCCCGGCGGCACATGGCCTTCGGCTTCGGCGTGCACCAGTGCCTCGGGCAGCCGCTCGCCCGCGCCGAGCTCCAGATCGCCCTGGCCACCCTGTTCCGGCGGCTGCCCGGCCTGCGGCCGGCGGCCACCGGGGAGGGCCGGAAGTTCCGCTCGGAGGCGTTCATCTACGGAATGCGGTCGCTGCCCGTCACCTGGTGACGGCCGTCGGACAGAGGGCGGGGCCGGCCGGCGACCGGACAGGGTCCAGGTCCTGTCCGGTCGATCTTGGCGCCCGGCAAGATCGGCCGGACAGGGTCTAGGGGCTCTCTTTCGGATCACGTCGGATCAGCGCGCGGCGTCGGAGTGCGTGCATCGCAAGGCGGAGGAGGGAGTCCATGCGGTGGGGGCACCTCCCGGCCGGAGGCTGGGGGCCATCGGCGACCGACGACAACGCGGCGAGGTGCGTGCTCCGGCGTCGCGCGCCCGGCATGATCCGAAAGAGAGCCCCTAGGCCGTTCGGCTGGCCCCGGGGCCGGGGCGGGGGCAGGCTGGGGGGTGAGAGACAGACCCGGCCCTGCCGCACCCCGGCTCGGAGCGCGCCCGGACCGGCCGAGGAGACGGAGCCCGCCATGACCGACATGAGCGAACGGGCCGAGATGAGCACGGACCGTGACGAGGACGTCCGCGCCGCGGATCCCGAAGAGGGCATCACCTCGATGCAGAACCTGCACGCGCAGGACACCTCCCAGGCGGAGGGCGAGCCCACCCTGGAGGAGTCCGGTCCGGACCGCTGAACAGCTGTGAGCACCCGACCGCCCGGTGGGACCGGGCGGTCTTCGCGACCGCAGGTGTCGCTGCCCGGACAGCGGCTCACCGGCGGGGGAGGATAAGCGCATGACCGAACACGATCAAACCGGCAGGCAGGCCCGACCGCCCGTCGACCCGCGCACGTCGTGGGCGACCTGGACCACGCAGTCGATCATCAGCGGACCCGGCGGGGTCACCACCACCGAGATCGGCCCCATCTCCGGCGACCTCACCGTGCACACCACCTGGGTGGACGGCGAGGCCCGGCTCACCGTCCAGTACTCCGGCGCGCTGGACTGGTACACGGTGACCGGCAGCCCCGTCCCGGCGGCCGACGAGACCACCGCGCGGGCGATACACCAGGCGATGGTGAACGGCGTCAAGGCCGGCCGGGGCGCGGCCGCCCCGGCCCCGCCGGACAGGCTCTAGCCAGGAGCCCCCCGCCGGACAGGACCCAACCAGAAACCTCAGTCCCCCGGGACGACCTCGCCCCGCACCACCGGCGCTGCGGCGGCCCAGTAGGCGCGGTCGACCGGGGGACGCGCACGCAGGTCCGCGCGGACCTCGCCGGCCAGCCGGCGGGTGTCGCGCCGGTTGACGGTGGCGCCGATGCCGGCGCCGACCAGCAGCGGGGTGAGCGACGGCAGGCGGCGCAGCGAGCTGCGGGTGAGTCGGCGGCTGAGCTGCTGGCGCACCTCCGCCCCGAGCGCCAGTGCGGCGAACCCGGCCGGCCGGGACAGCAGCTTCGCGTCGATCCCCCGGCGGTTGGCCCAGGCGCTCAGGTAGGCCCCGGCCCGCTGGGTGACACTGCCCGGCGCCCGGGCGCCGTAGACCTCGTGCAGTTCGGCGATCAGCTTGATCTCCACGGCCGCGACGGCGAGCGTCTCGGCCGCGATCTCCACCGGCATCGCGGGCGGCACCGGCAGCATCGCCGCCGCGCCCACGCCGGCGCCGAGCGCGCCGGAGGCCCGGGCCGCGCCGGTGACCAGCAGGTCGGCCAGCGCCTCGGGGTCGGCCGCGCCGGGGTGCTGGGCGCGCAGCGTGGCGAGGTCGCGCACGGGGATCCGCGGCGCGGCCTGCACCAGCTGCTCGGTGAGGGCCCGGCCGCCGAACGCGGCACCCTTGGCGGCGACCCGGCCACCCCGGCCGAGCAGGTGGGCCACGTTCGCCACCAGGGCCCGGCCGCGGCCACGGCCGGCCCGGTACTCGGCGATCTGCCACTCGCCCTCGGGCTGCTCGGCCTGCTCGACCAGTTCGGCGAGCTCGCCGGCCAGGCCGGCGTCGGGCACGGGGGTCGGGGCGGGCTCGGGGACAGGCCTGGAACGTCCGGGTTTACGGAAGACTGCCATGGATGTCCGGTACCCCCTCCGCCCCCGGGGTACGCCCTACCCGGTGATCTCGACCCCGCGCCAGAACGCCACCCGGCCGCGGATCTCCTCGGCCTCCGGCTTCGGGTCGGCGTAGTACCAGGCCGCGTCGGGGTTGGTCCGCCCGTCCACGTCCAGCGTGTAGTAACCGGCGGTGCCCTTCCAGCCGCAGACGGTGGTGGTGTCGGACGGACGCAGGAATTCGGTCCGGACGGATTCGACCGGAAAGTAGTGGTTGCCCTCGACGACGACGGTCTCGTCGCTCTCGGCGACGACGGTGCCCTGCCAGCGCGCTGTGGTCATGCCGCCGATTCTGCCCCAGGGGCGGACGGCACCCCGGTGGTTCGCGGAAATCGTCCGCGGATGCCGGACGGCCAGGACGGCGGTCAGAGCAGCGGCCAGGGCAACGGCCAGGGCAGCCGTCAGGGCAGCCGTCAGGGCAGCGGCTCGGCGTGGACCGGCAGGTGCGGGGACTGGTGGCCGCCGCTGGCGAGCATCCGGACCTCGCCGGCGTTGCTGATCTCGGCACGGACGATGCCGCTGGCGTCCTCGTACACCGGGTGTCCGCCCGGGCCCGTCGCGCTGGTGCGGACGACCACGACGACGTCCTGCGGGGCCTGGGTGCCGGGGGTGCCGGGGAAGGTGAGCACGTAACGGTTCGCGGGGGTCATCTCCATCTCCTGTCCCGATTGTCCCGATCTCCTGGTCCCGATGCGCGGCCGCGGTCGGCGGGCCCGCCCAACGGCGGTCGGCCTACGCGGTGGCCTCGGCGGCCCGGGCGGGCGCGCCGCGGACCTCCAGCTCGGTGAGCAGCCGGGCGGTGGCCTCGGCGACCGCGTCCACGGCCCGGTCGAAGGCCTCGCGGTTGTGCGCCGCCGGGGCGCGGAACCCGGATACCTTGCGGACGTACTGCAGCGCGGCGGCGCGGAAGTCGTCCTCGTCGGCGTCGAGCGTCACCGGCGGGCGCAACGTCTTGATGTTGCGGCACATGCACCCAGTCTCGCGCGTGGACGCCGTACTGGCGACCCCCTCCCGTCACACGCACCTCACGGCGGCGTCATCCGGCCGGATTAGGATGCCGGACGAACGAATCCCCCCCGTCCCGCCGCGCCTCCCCGTCCGCGGGCGTCACCCCGGAGTCACCCCCTTGCCTCTCGCGCTGCTCGCGCTGGCCGTCACCGCGTTCGCCATCGGCACCACAGAATTCGCCGCCATGGGGCTGCTCCCCCAGGTCGCCGACGATCTGCACGTCTCCATCCCGCAGGCCGGCTGGCTGATATCCGCGTACGCGCTGGGCGTGGTCATCGGCGCCCCGCTGCTCACCGCGCTGGCCTCCGGCCGGCCGCGCAAGGCGGTGCTGGTGGCGCTCGCCGGGCTGTTCGCCACCGGCAACCTGCTGTGCGCGCTCGCACCGGACTTCTGGACGCTGGCCGCCGCCCGACTGGTCACCGGACTGCCGCACGGCGCGTTCTTCGGGGCCGGCGCGGTGGCCGCGGCCGAACTGGTGGCCCCCGACCGCCGGGCCCGGGCAGTGGCCGTGATGTTCTCCGGCCTGACCATCGCCAACATCGTCGGCGTGCCGGCCGCCACGCTGCTCGGCCAGCACCTGGGCTGGCGGGCGACCATGCTGGTGGTCGTCCTGATCGCCGCCGCCGGGACGCTCGCCATCGCCCGGCTGGTGCCGTCGCTGCCCTCCCCCGGCCAGGCCGGGCTGCGGCACGAGCTGCGGGCCTTCCGCGACGGGCAGCTGTGGCTGGCGCTGGCCACCGTGGTGTTCGGCTGCGGCGGCTTCTTCGCCTGCTACAGCTACATCGCGCCGCTGCTCACCGAGGTCTCCGGGTACGCCACCGGCTCGGTGACGCTGGTGCTGGCGCTGTTCGGGGTGGGGATGACGATCGGCAACGTGATCGGCGGGTTCGCGGCCGACCGGGCGCTGCGCCCGACGGTCTGCGCCGCCTTCGTGCTGCTGGCCGCCACCCTGGCGCTGTTCGCGGTGACCGCGCACGCCCGCTGGTCGGCCGCCGTCACGGTGGTGCTGATCGGACTGTTCGGCTTCGCGATCGTGCCGGCGGTACAGACGCTGGTCCTGCAGAAGGCGCGCAGCGCGCCGACGCTGGCCTCGGCGACGGTGCAGGGCGCGTTCAACCTGGCCAACGCGCAAGGCGCCTACTTCGGCGGGCTGGCCCTGGACGCCGGGTTCGGCTGGACGGCGCCGACCCTGGTGGGCGCCGTCCTGGCCGCTTCGGGCGCGCTGATCGCGGTGCTCGCCTGGGCGGCCGACCGGCGCCGGCCCGTGCCCGCCGCACCCGAGCGGGCCGCGGCGGTTCCGGCCACGACGGCTCCGGTCGGCGTCCAGAATTAGGCCTGGGGCTGGGGCTGTGCCAGGGGTTCGAGCTCACGGTGGGCGGCGGCCAGCAGCAGGTAGCCCTCGCCGTTGGCCTTGATGCCGGCCTTCTCGTCCTCGGTCAGCTCGCGGCGGACCTTGGCCGGGACTCCGGCGACCAGCGAGCCGGGCGGCACCCGCATCCCCTGCGGCACCACCGCGCCCGCCGCGACCAGCGAACCGGCGCCGATCCGGGCGCCGTTGAGCACGGTGGCGTTCATCCCGACCAGGGCGTCGTCCTCGACCACGCAGCCGTGCAGCACCGCGTTGTGCCCGACCGAGATCCGCTCGCCGACCACCAGCGGGAAGCCGGGGTCGGCGTGCAGGGTGCAGTTGTCCTGGATGTTGCTGTCCTGGCCCACGGTGATGGACTCGGCGTCGCCGCGCAGCACCGCCCCGTACCAGACGCCCGCGCCGGAGCCGATCGTCACGTCCCCGACCACGACGGCGTTCGGTGCGAGGAAGGCGCTCGGGTCGACGGTGGGCGCCTTGCCCCCGACTGCGGCGATCAGCGGCTCTGCCATGTCTCGTCCTCCTGGTGACGGTCGGCCGTTCCTGTCGCCGGACAGCGTAGGGGGCGGTCCGACCCGCGGCCCACGCCCTACCCCTGCCCGCCGCAGACGCCGGCGTTCACCACCCGCTGCCAGGCGGCGAGGGCCGCGGCCGGATCCGGCGTGTCGTAGAAGGTCGTGCTGTTGGCGAACTGGCGCTTCCCGTCGAGCGAGCCGAGCATCATCGTGCTGTAGCCGGGGATCCCGCCGGCGTGGCCCCAGAACGCGCCGCACGGGGTGTCCACCCGCTGGAGGCCGAGCCCGTAGGCCTGGCCCCCGCCGTGGGCGGTGGTCTTCTGCATCTCGGCGAGTTCGGCGGGGCGCAGCAGCCGGCCGCCGAGCAGGGCGCGGATGAACGTCGTCAGGTCCGCGGTGGTGGAGATGCCCGCGCCGGAGGGGCCGGCCATGGAGGGGTTGAGCGCGGTGACGTCGGCCGGGCCGCTGTCGAGCTTGAGGTAGGCGTGGGCGTGCGGGCCGGGGATGACCGGGGAGTAGAGCGGCATCGAGGTGCCCGTCAGGCCGAGCGGGCGGATGATCCGGCGTTCCACCTCCTCGTTCCAGCCGTGGCCGGTGAGGTGTTCGATGATCAGCGCGACCAGGGCGTAGTTGGTGTTGGAGTACTGCCAGTCCTGGCCGGGGCGGAAGGCGGGCGGGTACTTGTCGGCGAGGTCCACCTGGTCCTGCGGGCTGTAGGACGTGTAGCGGCCGGTGTCGAGCCAGTTCTGGTCGTAGGAGTTGAAGGCCGGGTCCTGGGTGTAGTCGGCGACGCCGCTGGTGTGGTTGAGGAGTTCGCGGACGGTGATGTCCGCGCTGTTCGGCACCGCGCCGGGCAGCAGGCTCTCCACGCGGTCGTCCAGTCCCAGTCGTCCCTCGCCGACGAGTTGGAGCAGCACGGTGGCCACGAAGGTCTTGGTGGTGCTGCCGATCCGGAAGCGGCCCGCGGGGTCGGCGGGGGTGTCGGCGCCGAGCCGGGCGACGCCGCCGGCGGCGCGGTGGACGAGCCGGCCGTTCTCCCGTACGCCGGCGAGGGAGGAGGTGGCGACGTTCTTCGCGGTCAGGTCGGCGAGGGCGGTGTCGAGGGCCGTCCAGTCGGTGCTGCGCTCGGTGGCACTCGCCGGGCGGGCCGCGTCCTGGGCGGCGGCGGCCGGGGCGAGCGCGGCGATCAGGCCCGCGCCCGCGAGGGCCGCGACGGCGGCGCGCAGGGCCGGCCCGCGTCGGCGGCGCGGGGTGGTGGCGGCTGGGTCGGTGGTCATGACGTCCTCCCTGGTCCGGTCGGCAGGGCGGTCAACATCCGCCGCTGCCATGGTCTTTGACACCATGGCAGGGCGACTGCGGGGCGGTCGTCAGCCTCCGGGGCAGCACGTCTGCTACCTGGGGAGGGGCGTGACCCTGACGGGGTCCCGGAGCCGCGCCCCCGAGACGGGTCGGGGGGGCGGCGGGCCGGGGCGGGTCAGGAGGCCGGTGCCTTGGTGCGCAGGATCTCGATGAACGCGCGCAGCCACGCCGGGTGGTCGGGCCACGCGCGGGCCGAGACGACCACGCCGTCCACCACCGCCTCGCCGTCGACGAATTCGGCGCCCGCCGCCTTCACGTCCGGTGCCAGCGCCGGGTAGGCGGAGCTGCGGCGGCCGGACAGCACCCCGGCGGCGGCGGTGATCAGCGGGCCGTGGCAGATCTGTGCGACCGGCTTGTCGCCGGCGAAGAAGTGCTGGACGATCCGCTGCACGTCCGGGTCGTTGCGCAGGTACTCGGGGGCGCGGCCGCCGGGGATGACCAGCGCGACGTAGTCGGCCGGGTCGACGTCGGCGAAGGCGAGGTCGGCGGGCCAGGTGTAGCCGGGCTTCTCGGTGTAGGTGTCGTAGCCGTCGACGAAGTCGTGGACGACGAACTGGAGTCGCTTCCTGGTCGGGGCGGCGATGTCGACCTGGTAGCCCTCCTCGCGCAGCCGCTGGTACGGGTAGAACACCTCCAGCGACTCGGCGGCGTCCCCGGTGACGAGCAGGATCTTCGATGTCATCGCCGACATCCCTCCACATGGTCGAGCGTCCGACACGGCGTGGACCCCGGCCGGTGGCCACCGGCCGCGGGCCCGGACCAACCTCCCGCACCGGCCGCGCCGTTGGCAACAGGGCGCACCGGGCGTACTGCGGCGCGTCACCGGGCGTACGCGCCCGCCGAGGGTCGTGCGCGCCCGGTCACCGCCCGGCTGCGGGCCGCGGCTGCCCGCGTCCTAGACTCCTGCTGCCCGCCACGACCGCACACCGGAGGAGCCCATGCCGGACCGCACCACCTACCTCGTCCTGCCCGGCTACCAGGACTCGGGCCCCGAGCACTGGCAGACCCGCTGGGAGGCCGCCGAACCGGACGCCTTCCGCCGGGTCCAGCAGGCGGACTGGGACCACCCCGACCAGAGCGACTGGATCGCCCGGGTGGACGCGGCGGTGGCCGGGGCCGCCGCCGACGGGCCGGTGGTGCTGGTCGCCCACAGCCTCGGCTGCGTCACGGTGGCCCGCTGGGTGGCCGCCGCACCCGCCGGGCGGACCGCCGCGGTGCGCGGCGCGCTGCTGGTCGCCCCCGCGGACATCGACACCGCCGAAGTCCCGCAGCTGACCGGCTTCCGCCCGGTGGCCCTGGCGCCGTTCCCGTTCCCGGCCGTGGTCGTCGCCAGCACCGACGACCCGTGGGTCAGCCCCGAGCGGGCCCGGCTGTTCGCCGGGGCGTGGGGCGCCCGGTACGTCGAGCCGGGCGCGTACGGGCACCTCAACTCGGGCTCCGGGCTGGGCGACTGGCCGGAGGGCCGCAAGCTGCTCGCAGAGCTGTGACGCATCGGACGGGGGGACGATGAGGAACCGGATGCCGAAGGCCAGGCGCACCCTGGTCCGGCTGCTGCTGGCGGGCGGGGCGGCGGCCGTGCTGCTCTACACCGAGGGGCAGTGGGAGAGCCGCTCGGGCGGGCTGATGCTGGTCGCCGACCTGCTCAACCGGCCCGAGCTGCTGCTCGGCGCGGCGCTGGCCGCGCTGATCGCCGCCGCCTGGCTGGGCGACCGGCGCACCGCCGTACGGACGGCCACCCGGGCGGTCACGGTGACGGCCGGGGTGGTGTTCCTGCTCGGCGTGCTGGCCGCGCACAAGGTCTCGGCGGCCGAGACGCGCAGCCGGGAGACCGCCCCGGCCCGCCAGGAGCTGGCGCTGGTCGTGGTGCACCGCTCGTACGCCACCGCGCCGAAGGACAACGACGACTGGCAGGTGCTGCTGGAGGTCGGCGCGGGCTGGTCCGCGCGGCGCTGGTCACTGGCCCAGATCGGCCGGGCACCGGACGACGCCCGGCTGGTGGAGGCGAGTTGGACCGGCCGGGACCAGATCACCGTGGTCACCGACTCCTACCGGCGGGTCTTCAACCTGGACCAGGACACCGGCGAGCCGGTCGAGGCGCGGTAGCGTCCTCGCTACGGCAGCCCCACCGCGTGGGCGAACCGCCTGAGTACGGGTACTCAGGCGGGGCCGGGCGGTTCACTGGTCCTGGTTGTCGCCGGGGTCGGCCGGCGCGGCGGGGGCCAGCGGGGTGGACTGCCCGGACTGCGTGGACTGCGTGGACTGCCCGGACGGCGCGGAGCGGCCCACCGGACTGTTCGGGTTGAGCGGGCCGACCGGGTTGCCCGTGCTGCCCGGGGTACTCGCGTTGCCCGGAGTGCTCGCGTTGCCGGGGCTGCTCGGGTTGCCGGGGCTGCTCGGGCGCTGCTTGCCCGAGCCGCTCCCGCAGGTGCCGGTCGGCGAGCCGCTGGGGGTGGCGCAGTTCGGGTCGCGCTTGGGCGGGTCCGGGATGTAGACCGTCGGGAACTCCTTCTCCGGCATGTTCCGGACGGCGTCGCTCATCGCCTGTTCCCAGATCGGGCCCGGGCCGGTCGCGCCGAAGACCTCCTGCTGGTAGTGGCCGCCGATCCGGATGTTCTTCATCGGCACCTTGGTGCCCGGGCTGCCCAGCCAGACCGAGCCGGCCAGGTTGCCGGTGTAGCCGGTGAACCAGGCCGACTTCTTCTCGTCCGTCGTCCCGGTCTTGGCCGCGATCTGCCGGCGGTCGTCCAGCCTGAGGTCCTTGGCGGTGCCCTTCTCCGTCACGCCGAGCAGCACGCTGTTGATCACGTCGGCGGTGTCCGTGGACATCGCCTCGGTGCACTTGGCCGGGCTCACCGGGACGTCCTTGCCGTCCACCGTGGAGATCTTGTTGATCGCCAGCGGCGCGCAGTAGGTGCCGCGGGCGGCGAAGCTCGCGTACACGTTCGCCATCGTCAACGGGCTCACCTCCTGGGTGCCGAGGCCGAGGGCGGGCAGCTCCTGCAACGGGTCACCGCCGGCCTTGCCGGTGACACCCAGCTTGTTGGCCATCTGCTTGACCGCGCAGAGGCCGATCTCCTGCTCCATCTGCACGAAGTAGGTGTTCACCGAGAGGGCCATCGCCTCCTTGAGCTCGTACGGGCCGACCTCGCGCGCGCTCTCGTTCGGGATGCTGCCCTCCTTCTTGCCCTTGCTCAGGTTCTTCCAGGTGCCGTCGCAGGTCCTCATCGTCGGCCAGTCCATGCGGTTGGGCGAGTCGTACCGCTGGGTGGGCGGCAGGCCGGCCTCCAGGGCGGCGGCGGCCACGATCGGCTTGAAGTTGGAGCCGGGCTGGAAGCCGATGCCGCCGCCCATCGCCGCGTCCACGTTGTAGTTGACGACGGTCTGGTTCTTCTCCTTCGCCAGACCGTAGGGGCGGGTCTGCGCCATCGCCAGGATCTTGCCGGTGCCGGGCTCGACCATCGTCATCGCCGCCGAGACCGGGTCGGTCACGTACACCTGCTCGGAGACGGCGTTCTGGGCGGCGGCCTGCTTCTCCGGGTCCAGCGTGGTGTAGATGTTGAGGCCGCCGGTGTCCCACAGCTTCTTGCGGTCGGCGGCGCTCTTGCCGAACACCGGGTCCTGCTTGACCACGTGGCGCACGTAGTCGCAGAAGAAGCCCATGCCGGCCTGGGCGGTGATGCAACCGTTCTGCGGGTCCCGGTACTTCAGGCCCAGCGGGGCGGCCTTCGCTTCCTTGGCCTGGTCCGCGGTGATGTGCTTGTTCTCGACCATCTTGTCGATGACGGTGTCCCGGCGCTTCTGCGCGGCCACCGGGTGCAGCTTCGGGTCGTACTGGGACGGGTTCTGCACCAGCCCGGCGAGCATGGCCGCCTCGGGGAGGGCGAGGTCCTTCGCGTCCTTGCTGAAGTAGCGCTGGGCGGCCGCCTGTATGCCGTACGCCTGATGGCCGTAGAAGGTGATGTTCAGGTAGTTGGTGAGGATCTGATCCTTCGTCAGGTCCTCCTCCAGCTTGATGGCGTACCGGAGTTCCTGGATCTTGCGGCCGAGCGTCTTGCGCTGCGCCTCCAGGACGGCCACCGGGTCGTCGCCGGCCTTCTCCACGTTGACGTTCTTCACGTACTGCTGGGTCAGCGTCGACGCGCCCTGGACGGCGGCGCCGCTCTCCGCGTTCTTGGTGATCGCCCGCAGGATGCCCTTGAGGTCGACGGCGCCGTGCTCGTAGAAACGGGCGTCCTCGATGTCCACCTGCGCCTGGCGCATCAGCGGTGACATCTGTTCGGCGGGTATCACCGTGCGGTCCCGCTCGTAGACCTTGGCGATCAGGCCGCCCTTGGCGTCGAAGACCTGTGTGGCCTGCGTCAGCGCCGGCGCCTTGAAGTCGTCGGGGATGCTCTCGAAGCCCTCGGCGCTGCTCTTGGCCCCGAGCCCGACGGCGCCCGCCGCGGGAAGGATGAGGCCGGCCAGCAGGACACCGCCGAGAGTGCAGCAGCCGAGGAACGTGACCGTGTGACCCAGGAATCCGATCGGGGTCTCACGGCGCCGCGGGCGCGGCACCCAGGTGTCGCCCGCGTCCGGGGCAGGTATGCGGCTCTTCGGTGACATAACTGGAACACTACGGCCGCGAATACCGTGCCAGGGCAGGGTGTTGGCGAAGCTTTGTCACAAATCCGCCACAGATTCGGCTCATTCCAGCCGGTCGGACGGGCGCCCGGGTTCGGACAAGGACCGTTCGCCTACGGCCTGTTGCTCCCGCCCGGATGCGCACCCGCCCGCAGTGCTCCGGCTACCGGAGGGTCAGGACACGCGGGCCGTCCTCGGTGATGGCGACGGTGTGCTCGATGTGCGCGGCGCGGCTGCCGTCGAGGGTGCGCAGCGTCCAGCCGTCCGGGTCGGTGCGGTAGTCGTCCCGGCCGCCCGCCGTCAGCATCGGCTCCAGCGCCAGCACCAGGCCGGGGCGCAGCGGGTAACCCCGGCCCGGGCGGCCCTCGTTGGGCACGTGCGGGTCCTCGTGCATGCTCCGCCCGATGCCGTGCCCCCCGAAGCCTTCGAGCAGGCCGTAGCGCCCGGCGCGGGCGACCTTGCCGATGGCGTGCGCGATGTCACCGATCCGGTTGCCGACCACGGCGGCGGCGATCCCGGCCTCCAGGGCGCGCCGGGTCGTGTCGATCAGTGCCGCATCCTCGGGCCGGGCGGCGCCGACGGTGAAGCTGACGGCGGAGTCCCCGGCCCAGCCGTCCAGGAGGGCACCGCAGTCGATGCTCACCAGGTCGCCGTCGCGCAGCCGGTAGCCGCCCGGGATGCCGTGCACGACGGCGTCGTTCACCGAGGCGCAGATGACGGCCGGGAACGGCACGGGCGCGAAGGACGGCCGGTAGCCGAGGAACGGCGAGGTGGCCCCGGCCGCCCGCAGCACGCCGTGCGCCACCTCGTCCAGCTCCAGCAGGCTGACGCCCACGGCCGCCGCGTCCTGCACGGCGGCCAGCGCGTCCGCCACCACTCGCCCGGCCTCGCGCATCGCGTCCAGGGCGGCGTCCGACTTGATTTCGACCATGGTGGGTCGTCTCCCCTCGATCCAATTCTTATACCGGTATTTGTATCACGGTCGAAGGTGGGGCGGCCGCGCGGCCGGACGGGGGCACCGGGGCGGGGCACGCGGCATGGCCCCGGCGGGGAGGGCCTAGTATCGAAGGCATGGTGAGGACTCCACTGACCCCGTGGGAGCGCGAGCGCGGGGAGCGCTTCGGGGCGCTGCTGCGCGAGGCGCGCGGCGCACGCAGCATGGTCGAGGTGGCGGCGGTGGCCGGCGTCTCGGCGGAGACGCTGCGCAAGATCGAGACCGGACGGGCGCCGACGCCGTCGTTCTTCACCATCGCCGCGCTGGCGTTCGCACTGGATCTGTCGCTGGACGAGCTGGCGGCCGTGTGCGCGCTCCCGGAGGACGGCGAAGCCCTGTCGGCGTGACGCCTCAGCGCCTTAGCGCCTTGACGCCGACGGCTGAGCCCCGACCGGCGCTCCCGGGCGATGGTCCCGGACGGCGGCGGCCCGCCGGGCGCGTACTGCGCCGGGCGGGCCGTCGTGGGGCGGGCCGGTGGCCGGTGGGCAGGGAGGTGGTCAGTTCACGGAGCTGTTGTAGCTGTCGATGGCGGGCTGGAGTTCCTTGGCCGCGTCGGCCAGGGCCTGCTGGGCGGTCTTGGAACCGGCGATGGTCTGCTCGATGGCGGTCTCGACGCCCTTGCGGGCCTGCGGCATCACGCCGAGCAGGCAGCCGGCGGTGGCCGGGGAGGGCTTGGTGGCCTTGAGCTGCTCGATGGCCGTCTGGAACTGCGGGTACTTGGCGACCCACTCCTTGTCCTTGGGGTCGTCCAGGGACTTGCGGTTGACCGGGAAGTAGCCGGTGCCGGTGTGCCAGGCGGCCTGCTGCTCGGGGGCGGTGACGAACTTCTCGAACTCCCAGGCGGCGCGCTTCTCGGCGTCGGAGTGGCCGGGGCCGCTGATCCACAGCGAGGCGCCGCCGATGACCGGGCCGCCCTGGTCGGCGGCGGCGACCTTGGGGAAGGCCGCGGTGCCGACGGCGAACTTGGCGGCCTCGGTGTAGCCGCGCAGCACGCCGGTGGACTCCAGGTGCATGGCGACGGTGCCGGCCTTGAACGCGGCCTGGGCGTCGTCGGTGTTGCGGCCGGTGTTGGCCGCGTAGCCGCCCTTGACGAGGTCGGCCCACCACTGGACGATCTGCGCGCCCTGGGCGGAGTCGAAGACGGCCTTGCCGGCCTTGTTGCTGCGGCCGTTGTCCTGGTCGCAGTACATGGTGCCGGACTCGGCGAGCAGCTGCTCGACGAACCAGCCGTAGATGGCGGCGCCGAAGCCGTAGCGGACGGTCTTGCCGTCGGCGTCCTTCTTCGTCAGCTTCTTCGCCAGCTCGCCGAGTTCGGCGAGGTCCTTGGGCGGCTGGGCCGGGTCGAGGCCGGCCTCCTTGAAGGCGTCGGCGTTGAGGTAGAGCAGCGGCATGGAGGAGTTGAACGGCATCGAGACGAGCTTGCCGCCGACGGAGTAGTAGTTGCGGATGTTCGGGTCGAGGTCGTCGAGGGCGAAACCGTCCTTGTCGGCGAAGGCCTGGGCCGGGACGGTCTGCTTGGAGTCGATCATGAACCGGGTGCCGATGTCGTAGACCTGCACCAGGGCGGGGGTGCCCTTCTGCTGCACCGCGGCCTTGTACTTGGCGACCAGGTCGTCGTACTTGCCCTGGAACTGCGCCTTGACCTCGATCTTGCCCTGGTGGGCGGCGTTGAACTGGCCGACCAGCCCGGTGAGGACCTCGGCGTTCTTCCCCGTCATCGAGTGCCAGAACTCGACGCCGGTGACGCCCGAGGCCTGGTCGAGCGCCTGGGCGCCGGGGGCGGCGTCGGAGGAGCCGCCGGAGCCGGAGGTGGAGTCGCCGGAGCTACAGGCGGTCAGGGACAGGCCGGCCACCAGCAGGGCCGCGAGCGCGCGGGCACTCTTCTTCACGGGAGGGTTCTCTCTCTGTTCGGGAGGGACGTGCTCGAAGGAGCGGGAGGAGGCGGCGCAGCGGGTCAGCGGACGGCGCCCGCGGTGAGACCGCGGACGATGAAGCGCTGGCCGAAGACCACCAGGGCGAGCGTGGGCAGCAGGGAGAGCACGACGCCGGCCAGGATCAGGCCCGGGTCGGACATCTCGGAGTCGCGCAGCGAGGTGAGGCCGATCTGCAGGGTCTGCATGTTCGCCGTGCGGGTGATGATCAGCGGCCAGAAGTACTGGTTCCAGGCGGACAGGAAGACGTAGATCGACAGCGCCGCCAGGGCCGGCTTGTTGAGCGGGACGACGATCCGCCACAGGAACCGCCAGTGGCCCGCGCCGTCGATCCGCGCGGCGTCGCGCAGTTCGCCGGGCAGCTGCCGGAAGGCCTGCCGCAGCATGAAGGTGCCGAAGCCGGAGGCGAGGAAGGGCAGCACCAGGCCGAAGTAGGTGTTCCCGAGCCCCCAGCCGGACAGCGTCAGGTAGTTGGGGATGATGATGGCCTCCCACGGGACCATCAGCGTCGCCAGGAACACCCCGAACACCACGGCCCGCGCCTTGAGCGGCAGGAACACGAAGGCGTACGCGGCGAGGACCGAGGTGAACAGCTGGGCGAGCGTGATGACGGTCGCCACGATCGCCGAGTTGGCGTACTGCCTCGCCAGCGGGACGGTGTCGACGGCGCCGGAGAAGTTCCGCCCGGTGACCGAGTGGGGCACCAGCGCCGGCGGGTAGGAGGAGAGTTCGGACGGGCTCATGAAGGCGCCGGCGATCGCGTAGTACACCGGGAAGGCCACGGTGACGACGGCGACGGCGAGCAGCAGGTAGACGGCGGCGCGGCCGAGCAGGTCGCGCGGCGAGCGGCCGGCCAGGACGCGGGGGCGCGGGCGCGGCGCGGCGGCCCCGTCCTGGGCCCCGGGCCCGGCCTCGGTGGCGGTCACGGTCATGCGTAGTGCACCTTCCGCTCCAGGACGCCGAACTGGACGGCCGTGCAGGCGAGGACGACCACGAGCAGCACCACGGCCTGGGCACTCGCGGTGCCGAAGTCGCTGGAGCCGTAGGCGAAGGCCTTCTCGTAGACGGAGTAGACGAGGGTCCGGGTGGCGCCGTCGGGGCCGCCCTTGGTGAGGATGTGGATCTGGCCGAAACTCTGCAGCGAGTGGACGGTGGAGACCACGGTCAGGAAGAACAGGTTCGGGCCGAGCATCGGCACGGTGATCGAACGGGCCAGCCGCAGCCCCGAGGCGCCGTCGATCCGCGCGGCCTCCAGGATCTCGCCGGGGATCGAGCCGATGCCGGCGGACAGCACCAGGACGTTGTAGCCGAGGCTCATCCACACCGTGGTGACGGCCACCGAGACCAGCGCGTACCGGGAGTCGGTCAGCCAGCCGATCGGGCCCAGCCCGACGTGCGAGAGCAGGCCGTTGAGCACCCCGCTGGCGGGATTGAAGAACACCGCGAAGACCACGGACGCGCTGGCCACCGAGAAGGCGAAGGGCAGCGCGAACGCGGAGCGCAGCAGCCGCACGCCCCGGATCCGGTTCTCCAGGAGCAGCACCAGCACCAGCGCGCCCAGCACGCCGGGCACCACGGTGAGCAGCGTGAACAGGGCGGTGGTGACGAGCGTGCGCCGGAAGTCCGCCGAGGTCAGCAGCTCGGTGTAGTGCTTCAGCCCGACATAGCGGGAGGGCGCGCCGAACAGGTCGTTGGCGTGTCCGCTCAGGTAGACGGTCCGTCCCAGCGGGTAGCCGATGAAGAGGACGAAGACCACCAGGGAGGGCAGCAGGAAGGCCCAGGCGAGGCCGTGCTCACCCCAGCGGCTTCGGCGGCCCGGGTGGGGCTTGGTGTGCGGTGCGGTCGGCATGGGTTTGCGCGTCCCGCCTTTCGTTGCGTCGGTTCCGGCCGAAACCGTGTCCTGCCCACACGACGGGTTGGAAACCCCACGGTGAGCAACGGGTGTCGGTGGGATTACGCGTTCGCGTCAGATTCGGCCGGTCGTGGGCGGACGGGCGTTGGGACGCGTCCCCGGCCGGTCGCGGGCGGGCGAGGTGTGCGGCGCGCCCCCGCCCGTTCCGGTACGCCCTCCGGTGGCCCCGGACTGTCGGTGGGGCGGGACTGTCGGTGGGGCGGGACTGTCGGTGGGGCGTCGTACGGTTCCCGGATGGACGACACCGAATTCGACATCCGGGCCGCGATGGCCGAATCCCTGCGGGGCCGCACGGGCACCCGGGCGCTGGTCGAGGGCTTCGCCGCCTACTGGGGCGAGCCGCTGCGGCCCGACGACGGCTTCACCGACGCCGAACTCGACGCCGCCGAAGGGCGCCTGGGCCTGCGGCTGCCGGCCGCGCTGCGCGAGGCGTACCGGCTGTTCGGCCGCCGGGAGGACCTCACCGGCAACCACAACCGGCTGCTGCCGCCGGAGGAACTGTTCGTCCTGGAGGGCGCTTTGGTGTACCAGGAGGAGAACCAGGCGTGCGTGCACTGGGGCGTCCTGCTGGCCGACCTCGACCAGGACGATCCGCCGACGGTGGGCCGGCTCGACCTCGCGGACAAGTCGGCGGAGTGCTGGGAGCCCTGGGAGGAGCGCTTCTCGACGGCCGCGGCGGTGATGGTGATGGTGGAGAAGCTTTTGCAGGACGACGAGTTGAGCGTGTTCGCCGAGTCCGGGGCGGAGGTGCCGGAGGGGCTGGCGGAGCTGCCCCGGCTCGGCCGCGGCTGCCGCTGGTTCACCGGGCCGGACGTGCTGGTCGTCGAGCTCGACGAGGACTTCGTGGTGGCCCGGGCCCGGACCGAGGAGGCCCGGGACGCGCTGGCCGAGCAGTGACCTGACGGCCCAACGCCTGGGTGCCGCCCGGCCGTTGGGCCACGGGTGGATCAGGCGACGGCCCAACGACGGGGCACCGAGCGGTCGTTGGGCCGTCGGCGGGTCAGGCGGTGGCGCCGCCGTCCAGGACGAGGTCGGCGCCGACGGTGAAGCCCGCCTCGGACGAGGCCAGGTACAGCACTGCGGCGGCGACCTCCTCGACCGCACCCGCCCGGCCGACGGGGAGGCTGTCCTTCATCCGCGCGGCCTTGTCCTCGGCGTTCTCGCCGGGCCGGGTGGACATGCTGGTGTCCACCGGGCCGGGGCTCACCATGGTGATCCGGACGCCGTCCGCGATGTGGTCGAGGGCGGCGCTGCGGGTCAGCGCGGTGACCGCGGCCTTGCTCGCGGCGTAGGCGCCGAGGCCGGGCACCCGCATGTGGACGCCGAGATTGGACGACACGTTGACGATCGCGCCGCCGCCGTGGGCCCGCATGTGGCCGATCTGGTGCTTCATGGCGAGCCAGGTGCCGGTCAGGTTGACCGCGAACACCCGGTGCCACTCGTCCTCGTCGATGTCGGCGACCGGGCCGACCGCGCCGAACACCCCGGCGTTGTTGACGGCGACGTCCAGACCGCCGAGGAGTTCGACGGTCTCCCGGACCAGCCGGGCGGCGTCCTGACCGTCCGCCACGTCGCCGGTCAGCGCGACGGCCTTGCCGCCCGCCCGCTCGATCAGCTCGACCGTCTCCGCGAGCGGGCCCGCGCTGCGGCCCGCGACCGCGACCCGGGCGCCCTCCCGGGCGAAGGCGAGCGCCACGGCCCGTCCGATACCGCTGCCGCCGCCGGTGACCAGGACGGACTTGTCGGTGAAACGCGTGGTCATGAGAGGTGCTCCTTGATCTGGATGGTGCGTTCTGGGGCGGTGTCGGTATCTGTGGCGGCCTCGGGAGTCGCCCGCGCCAGCGTGGCGACGGCGAGGGCGGTGAGGGCCAGGGCGGCGCCCGCCGCCGCGAAGGCCGTGGCGTAGCCGCCGACCACGCTCGGGCGGGTGGCGGCGAGCGCCATCAGGGCGGCCACCCCGGCGGTGGGGCCGAGTTCCATCGCGGTGTTGAGCACGCCCGCGGCGAGACCGGTCCGCTCGGGCGGCACGCCCGCGGTGGCGAGCACGGCCGCGCCGGCGAAGGCGGCCGCGGCCCCGGCGGGCAGCAGGAGCAACCCGGGCAGCAGCCCGGTGGCGTAGTCGTTGCCGGACGCGAGGCCCGCCAGCAGGCCGAGCCCGGCCGCCGCGAAGGCGAGCCCTCCGGCGGTGACCGCGACGGCGCCGTAGCGGGCGGTCAGCGGCCCGGCCAGGCGGCCGGCCGTCAGCAGCGCCGCCGCGTACGGCAGGAAGGCGGCGGAGGTGGCCAGCACGCCCCAGCCGCGGACCTGTTGGAGGTAGAGCGCGAGCAGCAGGAAGGTCAGCGCGGTGCCGGCGGCGGTCGCCATGACGGCGGCGAGGGCGGTGGCCCGGCGGCGGTCGGCGAGGAAGCCGGGCGGCAGCAGCGGGTCGGCGGTGCGCCGTTCGACGGCGGCGAAGGCGAGCAGCAGGGCGAGCCCGGCGGCCAGCGGCAGCAGCGTCCCGGGGCTTCGCCAGCCGTGCTCGGTGGACGCCACCAGGCCGTAACTGGCCGCGCAGACACCGGCGGCGGCCAGCGCGGCGCCGGGCAGGTCCAGGGCCGGCCGGCGGTCGGCGGACGGTCGGCCGGGCGGGTCGGCGGGCGGTCGACCGGCCGGGTCGGCGGGCGGCAGCGAGCCGGAGCGGGCCAGGCCGACGAGGGCGACCAGGACGGGCACCGCGAACAGCCAGCGCCAGGAGACCCAGGCGGCGACGGCGCCGGAGAGCAGGTTGCCCGCCGTGGCGCCGAGCACCGAGAGGCCGCCCCAGGCGGCCATCGCCCGCCGGTAGTCGGCGGGTTCGGGCCGCAGCACCCGGACCACGGCGACCGCCGCCGGGGCGGCCAGGGCCGCGCCGACGCCCTGGGCGAAGCGGCTCGCCAGCAGGACGGGGTAGCCGGGCGCGAGGGCGCAGGCGATCGAGGCGGCGCCGAGCAGGGCCAGGCCCACCCGCAGCAGCCTGCGGCCGCCGTGGCGGTCGGTCAGCCGCCCGCCGAGGAGCAGCAGAGCGCTGAAGGAGAGTCCGTAGGCGGCGCTCAGCAGCAGCACGCCGGACGGGCCGAGCCCGAACTCCCGGGCCACCAGGGGCAGCGGCACGGACAGGATCATGATCGTGAAGATCAGCGTGGCCTGCACGCCGCCGAGCAGCGCGAAGCCGGGCCGGTCGGCCGTGGCGACACTCATGGAAACCCCCCTTCCCCAAAATGACCGTTCGGTCCAGTATCGAGACAGCAAGAGGCGGCCTCCACCATCGCCCCACCGTCGCCCCACGAACCGTCAGTCGATCCGCGAGTCGATCCGTCAGTCGAGCAGCACCAGCGCCTGCTCGGCGGCGTCCCGCACCCGGGACGCGCCGTCGGCCGTCTTCCCCATCACCCGCATGCCCTGCATCAACACCATCAGCATCCGGGCCAGCGCCCGGGGTTCCCGCCCGGCGGGCAGCTCCCCCCGCGCCTCGGCACGCACCAGGGCGGCGGTCAGCACCGTCTCCAGGTGGGCGAGGCTGGCTCCCACCTGGCGGGCCGCCGAGGGATCGTGCGGGGCGAGCTCGACGGCGGTGTTGGTGACGAAGCAGCCGCGCTCCCGGCCGTCCCCGGCCGACTCCGCCGCGAACCGGCGGACCAGCGCGCGGACGGCCGGCAGCACCGGGCCGGGCTGGGAGAGCTCGGCCAGCAGCACCGGGTCGGCCTGCTCGCCGTACCGCTCCAGCGCCCGCAGGAACAGCTCGTGCTTGCTGCCGAAGGTGGCGTAGATGCTCGCCCGGGCGATCCCGAGCTCCTCGACCAGGTCGGCCATCGAGGTGGCCTCGTAGCCGCGCCGCCAGAACAGCTCAAGGGCCGACTGGAGCACGGCGTCCGGGTCGAATTCCTTCGTTCGCGCCATGGGTGAACGCTAACCCTTTCCAGAACGATCGGTCAAGATCCTCCCCGAAGGTCGCACACGTGGGATCTGACGGAGCATTGCCAAGTGGACTAGACCAAGGCTACCCTTACCGCCCCGTACCTCCTCCTCCCCCCACAGGAGGCGTTTCCCCATGCCCGCGAACCTTCCCGCCTCTCCCCAGCAGGCGGCCGAGGCCGCCCGCCCGCTCGTCCTGACGGCCTTCCGGGTCGTCGTCGGGCTGCTCTTCGCCTGCCACGGCGCCGCCTCGCTCTTCGGCGTCCTCGGTGGCGCCAAGGGCGGCGGCACCGTCCCGCTCGGCCAGTGGCCCGGCTGGTGGGCCGCACTGATCCAACTGGTCGGCGGCGCCCTGGTGCTGCTCGGCATCGGCACCCGGACCGCCGCCCTGCTCTGCTCCGGCTCGATGGCGTACGCCTACTTCACCGTCCACCAGGAGCACTCCCTGCTGCCGCTGCAGAACGGTGGCGAACCCTCCGTCATGTTCTGCTGGGCCTTCCTCGCCATCGCGGTGCTCGGCTCCGGCCCGTACGCCCTGGACCGGCTGCTGACCCGGCGCACCACGGCCGAGCCGGCCGCCCAGCCCGCCGCGGCCGGGGCACACCCGGGGCCGACCGGCTGAGCGCCCCCGGCCCGGCGGACGGCTGAGAACCGGGCCGCCGGACGGCTCGACGGACGGCACGACGGACTGACTGTGCGGGGTCAGTCCGTCGACGGCCCCGTCGTGGCCCGGGCCGCGCCCGCCCGTCCTCACACCACGGTCGGCAGCGGCGGTTCGACCGCGAGCGGAGCGGTGGAGCGGGCCCGGTGCTGGGCGGCCCACGCGGTGAGGGCCACCGTGCAGGCGTGGTCCAGGTGGCGCAGCCCGGACCAGTCGAGTTCCACCGGCCGGTCGGCCGGCAGCCGTTCCAGGGCGTCCAGCAGCCGGGGCAGCCGCAGGAAGGTCGCGTTGCCGCTGAGCCGGACGCGCTGCAGGGCCTCGCCGGACGGCAGGACCAGTTCCTCCAGGCCGATCTGCAGGTGCGAGGTCTGCCAGGCGGACTTGGCCACGGCCAGGCCGATGCCGATCAGCACACCCTCGAACAGGTCGGTGGCGATGATGGCGCCCGTGGTCACCGCGAGCACCAGCGCCTCGCCCCGGTGGCCGCGGCAGAGCGCGGCGATCCGCCGCAGCGGGACGAGCTTGGCGCCGGCGTGGACCAGGACGGCGGCCAGCGCGGTGAGCGGGACGAGCCCGAGCACGCCGGGCAGCAGCGCGGTGAACAGCAGCAGCCAGAGCCCGTGCAGGGTGCGCGAGGCCTTGGTCCGCGCCCCCGCCTGGACGTTGGCCGCGCTGCGGACGATCACCGCGGTCATCGGAAGGGCACCGAGCAGCCCGCAGACGGTGTTGCCGATGCCCTGGGAGGTCAGCTCGCGGTCGTAGTCGGTGCGCCGGCCGTGGTGCATCCGGTCGACGGCGGCGGCGCTGAACAGCGTCTCGGCGGAGGCGATCAGGGTGAAGGCGACGACCGTACCGAGGCCGGCGGTGCCCGCCACCGCGCCGAGCGCGGCACGGTCGGGCAGGTGGACGACATCGAGCAGGCCGGACACCCGGACCCTCGCCACCGGCAGGTCGACGGCGGCCGTGACGGCGGCGGCCAGCCCGACCGCGGCCAGCGGCGCGGGGACGCCGCGGGCGACGCGCCCGGGCAGGTACTTCCAGCCGACCAGCACGAGCAGGGTGGCCAGGCCCAGGGCGACCGCGCTCGGGGTGGCCACGCCGGTGACCACGTCCGCCAGCAGGTCGGGCAGTCCGGCGATCTTCTCCGGTCCGGTGGCCGGGGCGCGGCGGTCGGCGAGCGCGTACAGCTGGCCGAACAGCAGGGTCAGCCCGATGCCGGCCAGCATGCCGTGCACCACCGAGGCGGACATCGCCCGGAACCAGCGGCCGAGCCGGAGCGCTCCCATCGCGATCTGGAGCAGCCCGGTGCCGAGGACGAGCAGGCCGAGGGCGGTGACGCCGAAGCGCTGGACGGCCTCGTAGACCAGGACGGTCAGCCCGGCGGCCGGGCCGCTGACCTGGAGGCTGCTGCCGGGCAGGACGCCGACGAGCAGGCCGCCGCCGACGCCGGTGACCAGACCCAGCTCGGCGGGGACGCCGGAGGCGACCGCCACCCCGACGCACAGCGGCAGGGCGACCAGGAACACCACCAGCGAGGCGGGCAGGTCGTAGCGCCAGGGGACGGCGCGCAGCACGGCGAGCGGGGGTCGGCGGCGGCCCGGCGGGGCGGCCTTGCCGGGGTGGCCCGGCGGGGCCTTGCGGCGGCGGGGCGTTCGGCTCACCCGGTCACCACCGGGGGGCGGGCAGGGAGACAGCGCATGGCGGCGTTCCTTTCGCGCGCCCGCCTCTGCGGGCACGCCGTCGCAGGGGGGTGAGGAAGTCGCAGGGGGGTGAGCAGGTCGCAGGGCGGTGAGCAGGTCGCGGGGGAGGCGAGGAGAGGGAAGGGAGGTGGACCACACGGGGGCGACAGCGGTACGGCCGCAGGTCCGGACGGACCGGACGGCGGCGGGTGTCGGGTCGGTGCGGCCAGGGGGTGCGTCCCTCGCTCGGGTGCGGCGGACCGGGCACGCTGGTCCTGGACGGGACCGGCCGCCGGAGCTCCCCCGCTCCCGGACCGTCCCGAATCCCCCTTGCCGCGGCCTCAGTTGGACATCACGGACCCGGCGTGCCACCGACGGTACCCAGGGGTGCGGGGTGGGCCGACCTCGGGCACCGTCCCTTCACCCGCACTGCACACCGGCCGCGCTTTCCGCCGCGGAACGGCCGGTTCCCCGGGTACACCAGCACGATCAGCGCTCACTTGTACGAACCCGGCTCCGCCTCCCCTCCCCCGGACACCTGCGGCGACCTGCGGTTTCACCCCCTGGGCCGGCTTCCACATTCTGTTGAACCTCCCCTTGACGCCCCGCCGAGCCCAGTCGTACCGTATTTCCGCATACAGAAACCGTTCTTCCGTATGGTGGAATTCTGGAGATGAGCCCTCCGACCCACTGCGGGCCGACGCAGGAGAGACCCGATGCCTCGTATGACAGCCGCCCGCGCGGCCGTGGAGATCCTCAAGCTCGAAGGCGTTGAGGTCGCGTTCGGCGTGCCGGGCGCAGCCATCAACCCCTTCTACGCCGCGCTCAAGGCCTCCGGCGGGATCAGGCACACGCTGGCCCGGCACGTCGAGGGCGCCTCCCACATGGCCGAGGGCTACACCCGCGCCAAAGCCGGCAACATCGGCGTCTGCATCGGCACCTCGGGCCCGGCCGGCACCGACATGATCACCGGCCTGTACTCGGCGATCGCCGACTCCGTCCCGATCCTGTGCATCACCGGCCAGGCCCCCGTCGCCCGCCTGCACAAGGAGGACTTCCAGGCCGTCGACATCGCCTCGATCGCCAAGCCCGTCACCAAGGCCGCCACCACCGTGCTGGAGGCCGCACAGGTCCCCGGCGTGTTCCAGCAGGCCTTCCACCTGATGCGCTCCGGCCGTCCGGGCCCGGTCCTGATCGACCTGCCGATCGACGTCCAGCTGACCGAGATCGACTTCGACCCCGAGGCCTACCAGCCGCTCCCCGTCTACAAGCCGGCCGCCAACCGGATCCAGATCGAGAAGGCCCTCGCGCTGCTCCAGGCGTCCGAGCGCCCGCTGATCGTCGCCGGCGGCGGAGTCATCAACGCCGACGCCGCCGAGCTGCTGCGGGAGTTCGCCGAGCTGACCGGCGTCCCGGTGGTCCCGACCCTGATGGGCTGGGGCATCGTCCCCGACGACCACGAGCTGAACGCCGGCATGGTCGGCCTGCAGACCTCGCACCGCTACGGGAACGAGAACTTCCTCGCCTCCGACTTCGTCCTGGGCATCGGCAACCGCTGGGCCAACCGCCACACCGGCGGCCTGGACGTCTACACCGCGGGCCGCACGTTCGTCCACGTCGACGTCGAGCCCACCCAGATCGGCAGGATCTTCGCCCCCGACCTCGGCATCGCCTCCGACGCCAAGGCCGCGCTGGAACTCTTCCTCCAGGTCGCCCAGGAGCTCAAGGCCGCCGGGCGGCTCAAGGACCGCAGCGCGTGGGCCGCCGCCACCCAGGACCGCAAGGCCCGGCTCCAGCGCCGCACCCACTTCGACGACGTGCCGCTCAAGCCGCAGCGCGTCTACGAGGAGATGAACAAGGCGTTCGGCCCGGACACCCGCTACGTCACCACCATCGGCCTCTCCCAGATCGCCGGCGCGCAGCTGCTGCACGTCTACCGGCCGCGGCACTGGATCAACTGCGGCCAGGCCGGCCCGCTCGGCTGGACCATCCCGGCCGCGCTCGGCGTCGCCACCGCCGACCCCGAGGGCCAGGTCGTCGCGCTCTCCGGCGACTACGACTTCCAGTTCATGGTCGAGGAGCTGGCCGTCGGCGCCCAGCACCGCATCCCGTACGTCCACGTGCTCGTGAACAACGCGTACCTGGGCCTGATCCGCCAGGCGCAGCGCACCTTCGACATCGACTTCCAGGTCAAGCTGGAGTTCGAGAACATCAACGCGCCGGAGCTGGGCGTCTACGGCGTGGACCACGTCCGGGTCGCCGAGGGCCTGGGCTGCAAGGCGATCCGGGTCACCGAGCCCGAGGGCCTGCTGCCGGCCTTCGAGGAGGCCAAGAAGCTGGCCGCCGAGTTCCGCGTCCCGGTCGTCGTCGAGGCGATCCTGGAGCGGGTCACCAACATCTCGATGGCCGCCGCCGACATCGACAAGGTCAACGAGTGGGAGGAGATCGCCACCCTCCCCGAGCACGCGCCGACCGCCGTCAAGCCGCTGGCGCTCTGAGCCCGCCGTGGGCCACTCGGGGCAGGCGCCGCCCTGCGCCCGCCCCGAGTGGCCCGCGAACCCACCGGGTACCAACCGGGTGACGCCCGCACGCGACCGCCCAGCCGCGACCGCCCCGCACGGGCCCGGAACCCCGGGAGAGACACCATGCCCTTCACCATGGACAGGGCCGAGCGCGAGCGGTTCCTCGCCGCACCGCACGTCGGCGTGCTGGCCGTCGACCCCGGCACCGGACCGGACCGGGGCCCGCTGGCCGTACCGGTCTGGTACTCCTACGTCCCGGGCGGCCTGCTCACCGTCATCACCGGCCGCGACTCCGTCAAGGCCCGACGGATCCGGGCCGCCGGGCGGTTCACCCTCTGTGCCCAGCACGAGCAGCACCCGGCCGCGTACGTGAGCGTCGAGGGCCCGGTGGTGGCGATCGAGGACCGGCTCGACCCGGACGAGTGGGCCGCCCTCGCCAACCGCTACCTGCCACCCGAGGCCGCGCGCGACTACCTCGCCTCCGCCCGGGAACAGTTGGCCGCCGACATCACGCTCCGGATGCGCCCCGAGCACTGGTCGAGCGCCGACTTCTCCGCCTTCGGGGCCGATCTGCCGGAAGACCGGTAGGTCGGGCCCGGTCCAGGTGGTCGCGGCCACTACGGTGGCTCGGCGAGACTCCGTTCCACACACCTGCCGAAAGGACCACCCCCGTGAGCCTGTACGACATCCCGCTGCGCACCCTCACCGGCGAGCCCACCTCGCTGGCCGAGTACAAGGGCAAGGCGCTGCTGATCGTCAACGTCGCCTCCAAGTGCGGCCTGACCCCGCAGTACACCGGCCTGGAGAAGCTCCAGCAGCGGTACGCCGCGCGCGGGTTCACCGTGCTGGGCTTCCCCTGCAACCAGTTCGCCGGGCAGGAGCCGGGCAGCGCCGAGGAGATCCAGACCTTCTGCTCCACCACCTACGGCGTCACCTTCCCGCTGTTCGAGAAGATCGACGTCAACGGCGACGACCGGCACCCGCTGTACCGGCAGCTGACCCAGGTCGCCGACGCCGAGGGCGAAACCGGTGACGTCAGCTGGAACTTCGAGAAGTTCCTGGTCTCCCCGGACGGCACCGTGGCCGCCCGCCTGCGGCCCCGGGTCGAGCCGGAGTCGGCCGAGCTGACCGCCGCGATCGAGGCCGTCCTGCCGGCCTGATCCACCCACCGACGGACCGGCCCCGGGCACCCGCCCGGGGCCGGTCCGTTGTTCCGTTCCCGGCCCGGCCGGCATCACCCACTGGCGCTGCTGATCCCAGCCCTCCATCGGTGTCCACTCGTGCTCCAGGATCGAGTAGGTGATCGAGTCACGCCAGGCGCCGTGGACGAAGACGTGATCGCGGATCCGCCCGTCCTCAGTCATGCCCGCTCGCAGTAGGGTGCGTGCGGAGGCCTCATTGAGCGGGGATCGGGCTGCCCAAATGCGGTGCATTCCCAGGACGTCGAAGCCGAGCGCGCACAGCAGATGGACGGTCGCCGTGCCGAGGCCCTTGCCCCACTCGGCGGGATGGAGGGCGAAGCCGACGGTGGCGGCCTGCTGCGGCTCGGTGGCCAATCGGGCGTAGCCGATCAGTCGATGCTCACCGAGGTGGGTGACAACAAGGCCGTACTCGGTCCTCGGGCCGTCCTTCGCCGTCATCCTTACCCCGGTCCTCGCCCCTTGGGGCGGAGCACATTGGCGCGTTGGATATCCCAAGGGCTGCCCAACGCGCCACCCTCGACCGGGGGGTCGAGGGCCAGTCATCTGGTGATCGCGGAGAGCCGCCTTCGCAAGGGCTCCTCCAGGTCGAGGTTGTCGCCTCGAGTAATGGTCTGCAGCAGTTCAGTGATGACGACAAGTTCGGCAAACTGCCCGGCTGGCGTGTCGAGGATGTGGGCGAGTCGGTGACGGACCTGGGCGGCGGTGTCCGGCACGAGGACGCTGTACGAGTACAACAGTGCCGCGTCGTACCCGGCAGGCGCGACGCCCCAGCCTTCCCAGTCGAGGACGGTGAGGGTCGGGCCCGTGAGGTTGGCCCAGTGCAGGTCACCGTGGGCCGTCGTCCAGGCAGGCACCCTGGTGTCGATCGGGATGCCCAAGTACTGGGGCATGGCGCGGTCCAGGTATTCCTGTCGGACCGCCACCCGGTCGCTGGGGACGGCGGCGATGGCGTCGAGGGCGGTGCTGAGCCCGTCCCACCAGGTGTGGTCCAGGTCAGGTGTTTCCCGGAGGATCGGCTCGTGGGTGGCGATGGTGGAGGCGGTGATCTTGTCGTACAGCTCCGCCAGGTAGCCGTGCTCGCCCTCGGTCCAGGTACGCCGCTCCCGCAGGCGTGGCCTGGGTACCGCAGAAGGCATGAGCCGTTCTGCCTCCTGCGGTCCCTCCCAGAGTTTTCCGCCGGCCTTGTCGGCCGGAGCGGACACCATGCGGAGCCAGCCCTCGCCGGACGCCGTGGCAACCGGGCGGCTGAGGGTGCGTCCGCGCCAGCCCCACGCTTCGCGGGAGCCGATCGGCCTCGCGTTGAAAACGGTTGCTGCTACGGCGTGCATCTCACGCATCCGCCTGGCGGTGTCCGGCTCAGGTTCCGAGTACATCAACGACCCTTCGGAGTACGTCCGGAGACAACGGCGGTCGGCCGACAGCTTCGACGGCCCCCATCCAGTGTTCCGGGTTCCCCGTCGACAGGAGTACACGCTTCACCCCTGGGGCTGAAGCAACGACGGCGAGGGCGGTCTCGACACTGGTCTTGCCCGGGGCGATCAGCTCGGACAGTTCAGGAGTGGCCAGGCCCGGGATCTCCCCGCCGTGGAGCGGGGCGGAGGCGAACACCTCCAGTCCCGCATCCAGGGCATCGGCCAACGGGCCGTGTCCGTCGAGAGCCTGAGCGATGGGCACGAGGTGGACGAGGGAGACCGGGAGCTGGATGGCCCACAGGTGATGATTCGGCCCGCCGGCCTTGATCGCGAGTTCGATCAGCATGGGTACTTCGAAGAGGCCACTGCTGAAGCCGCGCCAGGTCGCCACACCATAGGCGCTGATGATCTGTTGGCTGCACGCCTCCTCCAGAGCCAGGAAGGCGTTGTAGAGCCGGCCGGTGATCTCGCCGTCCGGGCAGGCGTGCTCGGGGTTGTGGACGAACACCAGGTCGGGTACCCGGCTGAGCATGAGCTTGGAGCGCGCGAGCTGCCAGGCGATGTAGTCCGGGGTGAGGCAGTACCCGCGCTGGGCGTCCGCCGCGGACAGGGCACCGGCTCGTACCCCGATGTGCCTGGTGCCGACCGGGACGAAGCCCACCTTCGTGGAGACGCACAGATTCGGGTAGGCAGCCAGAGCCACTGCGAGCGACGCCTCCGCCCGGCCGCCTGCGTAGTTGGGCGCCGTGTCCACCCAGTCGGCACCTCGGGAGGCGGCCATCAACGCTGCCTCGGCCACATCGAGGCAACGGTAGGTGCCGAGGCCCAGCCGGGCGGTCATCGTAGGCCTCCGATCGCGGCGGCCTGGCCGTCGACCAGCTCCGTCACGACACCGGCCGCCTGTCCGAGAGCAACGCCCGCGGCCTGCGCGAGATCGGCCAGCCGGTGAGGTTCCCCATCGGCGAGGAGCGCGAGCATCGGCTCGGCCCTGGCGGCAAACGTCCACTCCTCGCCGCCAGCGGTCAACCGGACGGTGTCGTCGGGCAGAGCCCTGAGCACGGGCCGCGTGGTGACCAGGCGTACCTGCAGGTCGGCATCCGGCGGGGCCGCCATGATGTGGGGCAGCGACGGCACGAGCCGGGCTCGCTCGGTGGCGTCGCGAGCGGAGGAGAAGCGGGCGATCAGGTCGTCGCTCTCCAGCTCGGTCGCGATGAGCTTGCCGATTGTGTCGAGGAAGGCGCGCTGCTCCTCGGCGGCCCCGAAGCGCGGGACGTCCGCCCGGACGGTCTCGTGGGCACGCAACATCTCCGACAGCCAGGTGATCAAGTCGGCACCCGTCGTGCTCTGCAGCCCGCACGTGACGTGCAGCGAGTGCTGGCCCTCGGAGGCGGCAACGGCGTGCCACCAGCCCCGAGGCAGATAGAGCACATCGCCAGCGGTGAGAACCAGATCAGCGACGGGCTCTTCGGGCGGCGGCTCGGGCGTCTCGACGTCACGGTGCATCGGCACCGTGCGGGTGGGACCGTAGATGCGCCAGCGCTTCGCGCCGTCGAGCTGGACGACGACCACGTCGTGATCGTCCCAGTGGACGCCGAAGCCCTCGATCCCGGTCCAGGAGGCGTACAGGTTGACCTGCACGCCGGTTCGCAGCCGGCGCTCAAGCTGGCTGGCCAGAGCACCGATGCCGGGGTGAAGTTCCTCGACAGCATCCAGGACCAGCGTGGCACCCTCGGCGAGCCTCTTGTGCAGCTCGGAGGGCTGGAGCTGGTACCAGACGGTGCTCCGCCGGGTGGTGATCGGCCGGGAGTACGTGTGCGCGGACACCTGCTCCCCATTGGCGGCGAGGCGGAAGCGAGGCGGTTCGAACCGGTGGTGGGTCAGGATGGTGTTGAGGTCATCCCAACACATGAGTCCGGCGAGCGACGCGGATTCGCCGCGTGCGACCTTGAAGCTGCGGCCGAGCGTCTGGGCGAGGAAGTCATCCCCGCCCAGACGCTCAACCACCGAGAAGTGCTCGGCGGTCATCGTGATACAGCCGTCAGTCGTTGGTGTCGGTTCGGCCGGTGGAGCCGCCGTCCGACGGCTGCTCGCCACGCGAGCGGGCCGCGGCGACCTTCGTACGGGCGACCAGCAGGCCGTCGCCCTCCGGCTCGGTGCTGGTCGTCAGGTTCTCGAGCATGAAGTACTCCTTCGGTTTCATGGGGCGGGCCGACTGCTCAGCCCCGTCGTGGGTGCAGCGGTGGATCCGTTGCCAGGGCAAGTCGCTGGCAAGGAACCTCAGGCGATTGCCGCGTGGCTGTTGGCTCGCGCGGCCACCTGCATCCCCCCAACCCGCGTCAGGGCGGGAGGAAGTCTTGTCATGCACTGGTCGGGACGACGTCCCGTGCCTTCGGGGCCGCGGCCCTCACCAGCGTGGTGAGTCGCTCGTCGCCCGAGACGGCAGTGGTGGTGCCGACTTCGAACCAGATCCGCTTGCCGGCGGGGTCCGGGTCGGCGCCCCAGTTCGTCGCGAGCGCTGCCACCAGGAACAGCCCTCGCCCGTCGGTGGCATCGAGATCGATCCCGCCGATAGCCGGCAGTTCGTGGCCGACATCCGTCACTTCGACGCGCAACCGTTCACCGTCCCAGGACACGCACACGACGCACGGGGCGTGAGTGTGGGACACGGCGTTGGTGATCAGCTCGCTGGACAGCAACTCGACATCGCGGAGCGCGTCCTCCGCCAGCGGCAGGCCCCAACCACGCACGGCCCGTATCACCCGCCGCCGTGCGTCCGGCACGGCCTCGGCACTGGGCAGCACGCGAAAGCCGAACGGGGCAGGGGTGACCGCTTGGCGAGTGGTGACGGACATGAGTGCGGACCTTTCACCGGGACGAGGTCGGCAGCGGGCCGATTCGCGCCGGGATTCACCCGGCAGGTATCTACAGAACCGCCTCCAACGCCGGTGAACCAGAGCAGAATTGAAGCGGAAATGAGGCATCCGTGCTGCAAATGCGGGCATGACCTGGCCTGTTACGGCTGCAGACGAACTGACGTACCTCTGGAGGACGCGCGATGGCATCCAGGAGGTCCCGGCTGATCCAGCGCAGGGAGGCGGTCGGCCACACCCAGGAATCCCTGGCTGAAGCCCTTGATGTGGACCGTACGACCGTGGGGCGATGGGAGAGCGGCAGGGGTGCCCCACAGCCCTGGATGCGGCCGAAGCTCGCCCGCGCCCTGGAACTCTCGGTCGACCAGTTGGCCGACCTGCTGACAGCACCCCCGGCAGCCGCCGAAGCAGTTCCACCGCCCAGCAGCGGCGGCGAGGCTTCGCCTCCTGTGCCTGCCCAGCGCACAGAACGCCACAACGATCTCGTAATGGCCGTGGCAGCCGACTCGGCAGAGTCCGCACTCTTCCTCCGCTTCGCGAGCGCCTCCAACGTGGACGACACGCTGCTCGAACAGATCGACGCGGACATCGCGAGGCTGGCAGGGGACTACGTGAGCAAGCCGGTATCCGAGCTCTTCCACGACATCGGAGCCCTCCGGCGAGGAGTGTTCGACTTACTCCGAGGCCGCCAACACCCCTACCAGACAAGCCATCTCTACCTGCAGTCCGGACGCCTCTGTGGCCTGGCCACCCATGTCGCCCTCGACCTCGGCCAGTACGCAGCTGCGGCTACGCATTCGCGAACGGCCTGGCGCTGCGCGGAGTCAGCCGGCCACAACGGTCTCCGGGCCTGGATCCGATCCGTCCAGTCCCTGATCGCCTACTGGCAGCAGGACCACCGCCAGGCCGCCGAGCTGGCCAGAGCCGGACTGCCGTACGCGGACAGCGGGACGATCGCAGCCCGCCTGCTCAGCCTCGAAGCACGGGCCACCGCCGCGCTCGGCGACAGCGCGAGCGCGCTACGAGCCGTGGAAGCTGCCGAGGCGGCGCGGAGCACAGTAGCCGCCGTGGATCTTCCCGGTGTGTTCACGTTTCCCGAGGCCAAGCAGTGGACCTACGCCGGCACCGCCCTCCTTGCCCTGGGCGCCCGGTCACATGTGAACCGCGCCATCGAGGCGTCCTCCAGGGCCATCGACCTGTACGAGTCTGCACCGCGGCAGGAACAGTCCTCCGGTGACCTGCTGGCCGCCCGCCTTGACCTCGCCAACGCCCACCTCGCCCACGGCGACCTCGACGGCGTGCAGGAGAAGCTCTCGGTGGTGCTGGACGCCGCACCGGACCGGCGAACAGCGAGCATCTCCAGCCGCCTTCGGGCGCTGAGCACTCGTCTTGCCGAGCCCGCCTACGCAGGCTCCCCGATCGTCCTGAGTCTCCGTGAGAATGTCAGAGAAGCCTGCTCTCGACCCGCACTCACGAATCCTCCGGAGCTGCCCCAGTGACGAGCAACACCGCACAGCAGGACGCCGCAATCGCCGACAAGTCCATCCTCGCGAACAGCGCCTACGCCGACGGACGCCACTTGGCCGCCCGCCAGTCCATCTACCGGTGGCAGCAACCGCATTACGACCTGCCCGGGATCGTCCTCGAAGAGCTGGCCGGCACAAGCGGGATCGTCCTCGACGTCGGCTGCGGCAACGGCAAGTTCGTCAGTCGCCTGCACAAGGACCGTCCGGACCTTCAGGTCATCGGGATGGACATCTCGACGGGCATCCTCGCCGACGTCGAGAAGCCGGTTCTGGTGGCCGACGCCCAGTTCCTGCCCTTCGCCGACAATAGCGCCGACGCCTTGTTGGCCCTACACATGCTGTACCACGTCGGTGACATCGAGGCCACGATCAAGGAACTGGCCCGCGTCCTCCGACCTGGCGGTGTGCTCATCGCCTCGACCAACAGCGACACCGATAAACAGGAGTTGGACCGGCTCTGGGCCCGGGCCGCAGGCGACATCCTCGGGATCCCCGAGGGGCCGGCGCGGGTCTCCCTCAGCTCCCGCTTCTCCCTGGAGAAAGCCCCCGGCTACCTCGGGACAGCGTTCAAGGACATCCGGGTGCGGGAACTACCTGGCGCCATCGAGATCACCGATCCTGCGCCGATCGTTTCCCACCTCGCCTCCTACGAAGCGTGGGCTGACCAATGCGGCGTCCCTTTCCGCGAGACGGTCAGTCGGGCAGCAGAGATCGCTGCCGCCGCCATCAAGACAGAAGGCTCATTCAAGATCACGTGCCTCGGTGGCATTCTGACCTGCAGGCGGTAAGACGGCCAAGCGAGGTGGTCGCTGCCTAAAATGACAAGGTGATTTCCTCGCGCCATCATGACTGCTCTGACTCATCCGGCCTCCTCCAGGACGGAAAGAGCAGTCATTCATATGCCTTCTTTGTGTCTCGGATGAAATTAGGATGATTGCCGCTGTGCAGCTCTATCCACGCGGTTCCCGCATCCATCTTTCCAATCTCGGCGCAGAGACTTCCAAGTGGCCCCGCCTACTGGCTCGATAATGTGAGCCAGTCCAGATCTGCTGACCGCAGCCGCTGTGGCGTCGGCCTATGACGATGTGTTACATGGCGTCGGCCTGCTGCGTACTTGCTAGACAGAAGGCGGTCCCCGGCCTTCACCTCCAGCTTGCTCCCCTCGGCCATGCCCCCTTCTCCCGGTCGACACGGCGTCTACTCGCATTGGTTATTTCATGACGAACCTTCACGTTGTCATCGCCATTCAAGAAGAAGAGCCGACACCGTCGTCGCCCACCTGCGGCCCCGGGTCGAGCCGGAGTCGGCCGAGCTGACCGCCGCGATCGAGGCCGTCCTGCCGGCCTGATCCACCCACCGACGGACCGGCCCCGGGCACCCGCCCCGGGCCGGTCCGTCGTTCCCCGGGAAGTGGATGCACCAGGCGGCTGCGGCCTAGATGATCGGGGGCCGACCGAGTCGGGTCATGGTCCACACCGTGCGCCAGCGCATCGGCTTTCGCCGACCGCACGGTGTGCGCCAGCCCTCGGCGAAGCCCGAGAACCAGGCCTTCAACCCGGTGGCGTTCCTGGTGCGGGCGACCGTGAGCGCGACCCACACGCCGAGGTAGACCGGCACCAGCAGCGCGGGCAGGTGGCGGCGCGCGAGGTACACGCGGTTGCGGGCGTTCACCCGGTAGAAGAACGAGTGGCGGGTCGGGCTGGTCCGCGGGTGCTGCAGCAGCAGCTCCGGTGCGTACAGCACCCGCCAGTCCGCGTCGATTGCCCGCCAGGCCATGTCGGTCTCCTCGTGCGCGAAGAAGAACGCGTCCGGCCAGTCCCCGACCTGCCGCAGCATCTTCGTCGACAGACCATGGCCGCCGCCGAGGAAGCTGGTCACCTCGCCACCGCGCATCGGATCGCCGGCCCGCAGTCGGGGAACGTGGCGGCGCTGGGTAAGCCCGGTCTCGTCGGCGATCCGGAAGGACACGATGCCCAGCCCGGGGTCCGCCTCGTACAGCGCCTCGATCCTCGCGAACACGTCGTCGGCGACGAGCAGGCCGTCGTCGTCCAGGTCGATCACCACGTCCACGTCGCGCAGGTGCTCCAGCGCCACGTTCCGGCCACCGGTCACCCCGAGGTTCTCGGCCAGCTCGACGCCCTCCACCCACGGCGGCAGCTCCGGCAACGGGCAGCCCTGGGCGACCACCACCGTCCGCGCCGGCCTCACGGTCTGCATCTCCACCGAGGCCAGCAGCTCGGCCAGTTCCTTCGGCCGCGTGCCCATGGTCAGGACTGCCACGCCCAGCTTGACGCCCACCGAAACTCATCCCTTCGAGGAAGCACACATGACCCGACGAACGCACCGCTCGGGCGCCGCGTCGCTCAGGGAACTCGCCGAGAGGCGGATGCTTCCGGACCACCAGGTCATGGACCAGCCCACACTGAACCGGATCGCCGGGATGCGGCCCGAGGTCTTCGCCGCGCCGCCCACCCTGCCACACTCGCCGCTCATGTCGGTACCGGACGTCACCTGGTACTACCAGTCTCCGAACTGCGAAAACGCACCAGAAGGGGCCCTGTCGGCGGCGACCGACAGGGCCCCTTCGCATAGCTGCGCAGCACCCCGTTCCGGAACGGGCGAAGATCAGCCCGTACCGAAGCGTGGGCGAGGGCGTATCACTCGCCGTCGGTGCCTACCGGGACCTGGTCCTCCCGGATAATGACGTGCTCCTCACCGTCGACCGTGATTTCAGTGCCTGCGTACGTGCCAGACGGAGTCTTGTCCTTGCTGTCCTCAGCCATGTCTCCTCCTTCAGTTCGACACGTTGTCGACCCGCACCGATCCTGCCATGACTGACAGTCACCGAACTATCAGCCTTGACAGATCAGAGGGAGCCCTGTCGATGCCGACTAGTCGACAGCATTCGCGACCTGATGGAACATCAGAATTTCGAGAAGTCCACGTCACAGCAACAGGCGCGTCCCCGGCGGGAGTTCACCGGAACCGGCAGCATGGTGCAGGTGCGCCAGCAGGGTCGTGCGCAGGGCCTCCGCCGCTCGGGTCAGCGGCACCTCGTGGCCGTGTGCGACGGCGATGGTGCGGCCCAGGCCCGGGGCGGCGAAGGGTGTGACGGACAGTCCCGAGCGGGCCGCGACCATTCCGGGGACGACCGCGGGGCCGAGTCCGGCCCGGACGAAGCCGAGGACGGCGTCCATCTCGCCGCCCTCCACCGCGAACTCCGGCTCGAAGCCGGCCGCCCGGCAGGCCGCCAGGGTCGCCTCCCGGACGTCGTAGCCCTCCCGGAACATCACCAGCGGGCGCCCCCGCAGCTCCGCCACCCGCGCCTTGCGCCGGGTCTGCCGCTCGGCGGAGACCAGTACCAGCTCCTCGTGCAGCAGTTCGGTGACGGCCAGCGCCGGTGTGGCCTCCCCGCTCGGCGGGGTGATGATCAGCGCGAGGTCCAGTTCCCCCGCCGCCAGCGAGCGGACCAGGTCCCGCGAGCCGCCTTCCCGGACCGCCAGCGCCACCCCCGGGTGGCGGTCCCGGAACACCCGCAGCACGTCCGGCACCAGGCTGGTGCACAGGCTCGGCGGCGCGCCGAGCCGCACCCGGCCGCGGCGCAGCTGGACCGTCTCCTGGACGGCCAGCCGGGCGCTCTCGGTGTCCGCGAGGATGCGCCGGGCCAGTGGCAGCAGCGCCTCCCCGGCGTCGGTCAGGGCGATGTTGCCCCGGGTGCGGTGGAACAGTTCGGCGCCCAACTCCCTTTCCAGTGACCTGATCTGCTGGGAGAGCGAGGGCTGGGCGACGTGTGCCGCCTCGGCGGCCCGGGTGAAGTGGCGGGTCTCGGCGACGGCCAGGAAGTAGCGGAGTTGCTGGAGCTGCACCCGACCAGGATAGGCCGCATCGATAGGCCACAGCTATCGTCACGAGCCGCAGCATGTCTTGGACGCACCCTGGTGGCCGTCCCTACCGTTGCAGCCATGACAACCGCGACTCGGACGGCCCGGCATCCGTCCACCCTGGCGACGCTCTGGCGGTCGACCGTCGGCAAGAAGGCGGTCATGGCCGTCACCGGACTGGCCATGCTGCTCTACCTGGTCGCGCACATGCTGGGCAACCTCAAGGTGTTCGCCGGCCCGGACGACATCAACGGCTACGCGGCCTGGCTGCGCACCATCGGACAGCCGTTCCTGGGCCACGAGTGGTTCCTGTGGATCGCCCGCTTCGGCCTGCTGGCCGCCGTCGTGCTGCACGGCGTCTCGGCCTACCAGCTCAGCCGCCGCGATCTCGCCGCCCGGCCGAGCAAGTACGTCCACAAGCGTCGCCGGGCGAGCTACGCGACCCGGACCATGCGCTGGGGCGGGGTGATCCTGGCACTGTTCATCGTCTGGCACATCCTCGACCTGACCACGCTCACCGTGAACCCCGCCGCCGAGCACGGCCGCCCGTACCAGAACATCGTGGCCTCCTTCGGCCAGTGGTACAGCTGCGTGATCTACATCGTCGCGATGCTCGCCGTCGGCCTGCACATCCGGCACGGCTTCTGGAGCGCCGCGCAGACCCTCGGTGCCAACAACGCCCGCCGGGACCGGGTGCTCAAGCTGACCGCCAACGGCCTGGCGCTCGTGCTGACCGTCGGCTTCCTGTCCGTCCCCGTGGCCGTGATGTTCGGAGTCGTCAAATGAGCTACCTGGACTACACCGTCGGCGCGCCCGTCGCCGACACCAAGGCCCCCGCCGGGCCGATCGAACAGCGCTGGGACCAGCGGCGGTTCGAGGCCAAGCTGGTCAACCCGGCCAACCGGCGCAAGCACACCGTGATCGTGGTCGGCACCGGCCTGGCCGGCGGCGCGGCCGGCGCCACGCTGGCCGAACAGGGCTACCACGTCGTCCAGTTCTGCTTCCAGGACTCCCCGAGGCGGGCTCACTCGATCGCCGCCCAGGGCGGCATCAACGCGGCCAAGAACTACCGCAACGACGGCGACTCGATCCGCCGGCTGTTCTACGACACCGTCAAGGGCGGCGACTTCCGCGCCCGCGAGTCCAACGTGCACCGGCTCGCCCAGGTGTCGGTCGAGATCATCGACCAGTGCGTCGCCCAGGGCGTCCCGTTCGCCCGCGAGTACGGCGGCCTGCTGGACACCCGTTCCTTCGGCGGCGTGCAGGTCTCCCGCACCTTCTACGCGCGCGGCCAGACCGGCCAGCAGCTGCTGCTCGGCGCCTACCAGGCGCTGTCCCGGCAGATCGCCGCCGGGAACGTGGAGATGCACCCGCGCACCGAGATGCTCGACCTGCTGGTCGTCGACGGCCGGGCGCGCGGCGTCGTCGCCCGCGACCTGGTCACCGGTGCGATCAGCACCCACACCGCCGACGCCGTGGTCCTCGCCAGCGGCGGCTACGGCAACGTCTTCTACCTCTCCACCAACGCCAAGAACTCCAACGCCACCGCGATCTGGCGGGCCCACCGGCGCGGCGCCCACTTCGCCAACCCGTGCTTCACCCAGATCCACCCCACCTGCATCCCGCGCTCCGGCGACCACCAGTCCAAGCTCACCCTGATGAGCGAGTCGCTGCGCAACGACGGCCGGATCTGGGTGCCCAAGGCGCAGGGCGACACCCGGCCGCCGGCCGAGATCCCCGAGGACGAGCGGGACTACTACCTGGAGCGGATCTACCCGGCCTTCGGCAACCTGGTGCCGCGCGACATCGCCTCCCGGGCCGCCAAGAACGTCTGCGACGAGGGCCGCGGCGTCGGCCCCGGCGGGCAGGGCGTCTACCTGGACTTCGCCGACGCCATCCGCCGGCTGGGCCGGGACGCCGTCGCCGCCAAGTACGGCAACCTGTTCGACATGTACGAGCGGATCACCGCCGAGGACCCGTACCGGGTGCCGATGCGGATCTACCCCGCGATCCACTACACGATGGGCGGACTCTGGGTCGACTACGACCTGCAGACCACCGTCCCCGGCCTGTTCGCCGTCGGGGAGGCCAACTTCTCCGACCACGGCGCCAACCGGCTCGGCGCCAGCGCGCTCATGCAGGGCCTCGCCGACGGCTACTTCGTCCTGCCGCCCACCCTGAACGACTACCTGGCCCGCAACCCGCTGCCCGCCGTCCCCGCCGACCACCCGGCGGTCACCGAGGCCGAGGCCGAGGTCGAGGACCGGCTGAACCTCATCCTCGCGGTGGACGGCGACCGCACCCCCGACTCCTTCCACCGCGAACTCGGCGAACTCCTCTGGGACGAGTGCGGGATGGCCCGCGACGAGGCCGGACTGCGCCGGGCCCTGGCGCGGATCCCGCAGCTGCGCGAGGAGTTCTGGCGCCGGATCAAGGTGCCCGGCACCGGGCAGGAGCTCAACCAGTCGCTGGAGAAGGCCAACCGGCTCGTCGACTACTTCGAGCTCGCCGAGCTCATGTGCCTGGACGCCCTGCACCGCGCCGAGTCCTGCGGCGGCCACTTCCGCACCGAGAGCCAGACGCCCGACGGCGAGGCCGCCCGGCGCGACGAGGAGTACGGCTACGCCGCCGCCTGGGAGTTCACCGGCACCGGCGCCGCCCCCGTCCTCCACCGCGAGGCCCTCGACTTCGCGTACGTCCACCCCACCCAGCGGAGCTACGCATGAACCTCACCCTGCGCATCTGGCGCCAGCCGGGCCCGGACGCCCCCGGGTCGATGACGACCTACCAGGTCGGCGGCATCAGCCCCGACATGTCCTTCCTGGAGATGCTCGACAGCCTCAACGAGGAGCTGATCACCAGCGGCGACCAGCCCGTCGCCTTCGACCACGACTGCCGCGAGGGCATCTGCGGCGCCTGCGGCATGGTCATCAACGGCCAGGCCCACGGCCCCGAGCGGACCACCACCTGCCAGCTGCACATGCGGCACTTCCGGGACGGCGACACCATCGACGTCGAGCCGTGGCGGGCGGCGGCCTTCCCGGTGGTCAAGGACCTGGTGGTGGACCGCTCCGCCTTCGACCGGATCATCGGCTCCGGCGGCTACATCTCCGCCCCCACCGGCAGCGCCCCCGACGCGCACGCCACGCCCGTCCCCAAGGAGGCCGCCGACACCGCCTTCGAACACGCCGAGTGCATCGGCTGCGGCGCCTGCGTGGCGGCCTGCCCGAACGGCTCGGCGATGCTGTTCACCTCCGCCAAGGTGGTCCACCTCAACGTGCTCCCCCAGGGCGCGCCGGAGCGCGCCTCCCGGGTGCGGGACATGGTCACGGCCATGGACGCCGAGGGCTTCGGCGGCTGCACCAACACCGGCGAGTGCGCCACCGCCTGCCCCAAGGGCATCCCGCTGCCCAGCATCGCCGCGATGAACCGCGAGTTCCTGCGGGCCGCGCGCGGTTGACGGGCCGCTTCGACCGGCCCCGTGCCCCGGCCCCGCGCCCCCAGGTGCGGGGCCGACGGCGCGCAGTGGGGCGTGTGGGGCATTCGCACGCTCCCCCGAGGGGTGGTGGATCGTCAGGTCCCGCGCCCGCGCCCGGGAATTCGCGCTACCGTGGTCCTCCGCTACGGAAGGACGGCATATGCCCGAGGTTCAGTCCTGTTCCGGTTGCGGCGGGTCCGGGGGGACCCAGAAGACCGAAGCCACGGTCGAACGGGACGAGGAAGGGAGCATGGTGCCGAGGATCCACACCTTCTGGTCGCCCTGCGGTCGGTGCCACGGATCCGGGACGGTGATCGCCGGATGAGGCTGGTCTTCGAGTGTGTCGAGTGCGGCGGACACTACCTGCCGCCCGAGAGCATGGCGTACCCGGACGGGCCCGCCTCCCCGATCTGGTGCTCGCACTGCCAGGCGGCCAAACGGTCCGCCGGCGTCCAGGAGGACCCGCTGCTCACCCGCGTGGCCCTGGCCGCCGCCCGGGCCGCACTCGCCCGGCGCACCGCCGAGGGCGAGCCCGCCGCGCGCGCCGACGTCCGCCCGTCCCGGCCGCCGCTGTCCCGCCGGGCCCGCTCCGGCCCGGGCGGGGTGCGCAGCAAGCTGGGCTGAGCCCTCAGCCCCCGGGCTCGCGGGGAACCACCCCAGCCCGGATTCACTCTAGAAGAGCGCCTCCTGGGTGTCCGGCTCCGGCGGGCGGACCCGCTCCTCCAGGGCCACCCCGGACGTCGGACGGCCGGAGACGGGCGCGAGCGTCCAGCCGGTGAGCAGCCGGGTGTCCAGCAGCAGCGGCCCCGAGCCGTCGGCCTGGTCCAGGAACAGGTGGCGGCCCACCGGCGGCCGCAGGGTGCCCGCGATCACCGCCCCGTCGGCCAGGCCGCCGACCTGCCGGTACGCCTCCGGTGCGCCGTCGGACAGCCCGAACCGCGCCACGTGGTCGACCACCGGGCGCTCGGCGAGCAGCTCCAGCGCGTGGCCGGCCAGCAGGCGGTGCGCCTGGGCCCGGGCCTCGGCCAGCACGGCCCGGCGGTACGGCTCGTCGCCGTGCGCCCACCAGTGCTCGGTCTTCAGCCTGGCCTTGAACCGCTCGCGGGCCAACCCGGAGGCAGCGACGGTGAGTTCGGCGCGCCGGATGGCCGGCAGTCCGCCCCGGGCGGTGAACGCGTAGGCCAGCGCGCCCTGTTCGAGCAGTCGGCTGTCGCCGCGCTGTTCGGCCGTCAGGCCGACCTTCAGCAGGCCGTCGCCGAACCAGGCGAGGTAGAGCAGGTAGGTCCGGCCGTCGTCGAGGATCTGGTCCCGGGCGAGGGCCAGGCCCCGGTCGACGCTCTGGCAGGCCGGGCACTGCACGGCGGCGCCGTCCGGCGCGATCACCGCGTGGTGCGGGCACGGGGTGCGCTCCGTCGCCCCGGCCAGCCAGGCGCCGGTGCAGCGGCGCGGCCCGCCCAGCAGCCAGCCGACCTCCGCGCCGGGCGTGACGGCCCGCTCGTGCGTCTGGCCGCCGCGCACGGCGCCGAGCAGGGCGCGGCCCTCGTGCCAGCTCAGCCCGGTGGAGACCCAGCCGGCGGGCCGGTCCGGGTGGTGCTGCGGTGCGATCGTCACGGGCATCCCTCCCTCTCGAACCAGTGCAGAGTACCCGCCACCCCTGACAGTGCTCCCGTGACAGTGCCCCCTGCCAGCCTCCGCGACCATGACGCCCGAGCCCGCCGCCCAGTCCCCCGTCACCGCTGACGACCTCGCGCTCGTCCTCCGGCTCGCCGCCGCCACCCTGCGCGCGGCGCCCGCGGACGCCGACTGGTCCCGGCCCGCCGGGACGGTCACCTGGGACTGCTGGACCACCGTCGAGCACCTCGCCGACGACCTGCTCGCCTACGGCGCCCAGCTCGGCCCGGCCGCCCCGCCGCGCGAGCGGTACGTCCCCTTCGCCACCGAGCGCCGCTTCCCCGGCGGGCCGAACAACTTCGTCCGCGCCGACCGCGCGAGCGGGCCCGACGGGCTGGTCGAGGTGCTGGAGGCGAGCGGCGGGCTGATGGTCGCGATCGCCCGCGCCGCCGCGCCCGAGGTCCGCGCCTACCACCCGTGGGGTGTCGCCGACCCGGCCGGGTTCGTCGCGATGAGCCTGGTCGAGACACTGGTGCACCTGCACGACGTCGCCCAGGGCCTCGGCCTGCCCTGGGACCCCCCGGCCGACCTCTGCCGCCGCGTCCTGGCCCGCCTCTTCCCCGACGTCCCCGTCACCGCCGCCGACGCCCCCTGGCCGACCCTTCTGTGGGCCACCGGCCGCGCCCCGCTGCCCGGCCGGCCGCTGCGCACCGACTGGCGCTGGCACGCCCGGCCCGGGGACGCGCCCCAGGTGCACTGACCGGTGCAGTGCAGCCGTGCTGCTCGCGGGGCTTGGCCCGGTGGGGTGTTCACGTTCTATTGTTGCGGGCGCGGTTGGCGGCGCGGCCGGGAGGCGTGCGGCGCGACCGGTCCGGCGTGCAATGAAGGGGTGGACGGTGGCGGGGCGGCGGAACGACGGAGTGCTGGCGATCTGGGCGGAGGCGCAGCGACAGCAGCAGCGCCGGGAGGAGGCCCGCTGGCGTGCCGAGGCGGCGCAGCAGCGCCGGCTGGAGCGCGAGCAGCGGGATGAGCAGCGGGCGACAGCCCGCAACGAGCGGGAGGCACAGCGGGCCTACCAGCAGTCCCGGGAGGCGGAGGCGGCCCGACTGACGGCCGAACTGGAAGCCCGGGTCGAGGAGTTGCGCGGGTTGCTGGCCGCCGGGCTGGCGGCTCCGGCGTTCGGCCCGCAGGCGCTGCTGGCGCCGCGCCCGGTGCCGCCGTTCGACCCGGGCCCGCTGGGCCGGCCGGTGGAGCTGCCCGATCAGGGCGGCCCGAAGTACCACGTGCCGCCGCCGGACCAGGTGCAGGCGCGCAATCCGGGGGTGCGGCGGCAGTACGAGCAGTACCTGGCGCAGGCCCGGGCCCGGTTCGAGCAGGACTGGTACGCCGCCCAGGCGCAGGAGGCCGACCGGCAGCGCCGGCTGGCCGCGTACCACCAGGAGTACCTGGCCTGGGCGGCGCAGTGCCGCCGCCAGGACGAGGACCGCGCCGCCCGTACCGAGGAGTTGCTGCGGCGGCTGCGCGCGGGCGAGCCGGAGGCGGTGCAGGAGTACTTCACCGCCGGCCTGTACGCCTCGGCGGCCTGGCCGGAGGGCTTCCCGCACCGCCTGGTGGCGGCCTGGGAGGCGTCGACCCGGCAGCTGGTGGTGAACTGGGAGCTGCCCGGCCCGGACGTGGTGCCGGCCGCCGGCCGGGTCCGGTACGTGAAGACGGACGACCGCGAGGCGGAGGTGGCCCGCCCGGCGACGGAGCGCAAGGCGCTGTACCGGGAGGTGCTGGCGCAGTCGGCGCTGCGGCTGGCGGCGGAGCTGTTCCGGGCGGACCGGGACGGGATGCTGGACTCGGTGGTGCTGAACGGCTTCGTCCTCGGCATCGACCCGGCGACCGGCCGGGAGGCGGAGCGCTTCCTCGCCACCCTGACCGCCTCCCGGGCCGAGTTCGCCGGGCTGGCGCTGGACCGGGTGGCGCCGGTGGACTGCTTCCAGGGCCTGGGCGGCAAGCTGTCGGCACGCCCGGAGCGGCTGGACGAGGTGCGGCCGGACCGGCTGCCGGAGACGGTCGGCGGGAGCCTGGCCGGGCACGGCGGCGACGACGACCCGGACCTGTTCGAGATGGACCCGATCGAGTTCGAGGAGCTGATCGCCGAGCTGTTCCGGCTGCGCGGCTTCCGGGTGATGACCACGGCCCGCAGCGGCGACGTCGGGGTGGACGTGGTCGCCGAGGACCTGGACCCGGTGACCGGCGGCAAGATCGTGATCCAGGCCAAGCGCTACCGCAAGACGGTGTCCCCGACGGCCGTGCGCGACCTGGAGTCGACCGTCCGGCACCACGGGGCTAACAAGGGCATCCTGGTGACCACCGCCGGCTTCGGCCGCGGCTCGTACAGCTACATCGAGGGGAAGCCGCTGACGCTGGTCAGCGGGCCGGAGCTGGTGGAGCTGCTGGCCGAGCAGGGGCTGCGGGGGCGGCTCGGCGGCGGCTCCGCGGAACAGGAGAAGCCCGCACCGGCGGCCGCGCCGACGGACCGTCACAGCAGCCTGACGGTCAGCTGGCAGAGCCGGACGGCCGGCGGCGACGCGGTGGAGCTGGACGTCACCGCGTTCCTGTGCGCCGCCGGGCGGGTGCTGAGCGACGAGCACTTCGTGTTCTTCAACAACCCGCAGGACCCGGACGGCGCCGTGCGGCTGCACCCGACCCACTCGGTGCCGGGCGAGCCGGCCCGGGCGGTCCGGCTGACCCTGGACCTGGAGCGGCTGGCGGCCACGGTGGACGAGGTGGTGGTCGCCGTCTCCACCGAGGAGGAGGAGCCGCGGGCCCTGCCGCTCGGCTACGTGCACGGTGTCGCCCTGGTGGCGACGTACGGTCCGGGCGCGGCCGGTCCGGCGGAGTGGGCGGCCGGCACCGGCGGCGTGCCGGACAGCGCGATGCTCATGGGTTCGTTCCAGCGTGCGGGCGGCGGTTGGCAGTTCAGCCCGTCGGGCCGCTCGGTGACGAACGGTCTGCTCGGGCTGGCGGGCGCGTTCGGCGTCGCGGTGGAGTAGCACCGGGACCATCGTCCGCAGCACAGGGACCATGGTCCTCAGGGATCGGTGTCATACCTGAGGATGAGAAGACCCCCGCCGAGCCGCCGAGACGGCGGGGGTCGCCCCTCCTCGGGACATACGCATCGCGCTCGAACGGATTGGGAGGATGGAACGGAACCCGATTGTCCGTTCCCGCCCTCAGGAGCACCCCCGTGACGACCCCCGCAACCGCCGTCCGTACCGGCCTGGCGGCCGCCCGCGCCACCGGCCTCAACAAGGTCTACGGGGACGGGGAGACCCGCGTCGTGGCCCTCGACAACGTCAGCGTCGACTTCCCGCAGGGCCAGTACACCGCCATCATGGGCCCCTCCGGCTCCGGCAAGTCGACCCTCATGCACTGCATGGCCGGCCTCGACACCATCAGCTCCGGCTCCACCACCATCGGCGACACCGAACTCGTCGGCCTCAAGGACAAGCAGCT